>DAOTYK010000245.1:0-7454 GCA_034434855.1 Thermomicrobium sp. | reverse complement strand
TCCGGGCTGGCGGGTCAGGCAGCGCCTGCCCCCTACGAGGCGGGGATCCGGTGCTGCCCTTCCGTGCAGGCATGCGCCGCGCCGGGGGATGTACCGCCGACCCGTGTCGGGGCGACGCGCTGCGTCGCCCGCCGCGCCGGGAGGCGCGGCAAAACAGATCGCGGCATCCGACGCCGCTGCGACGTTGGCAGCCACAACGGCTGCCTCATCCCCGCAGGCTGGTGCCGGCCCTGGCGGGCCGACGGGTCAGGCACCGCCTGACCCCTACGGGTTGGGACGTTCCGCCGAACCCTGGTTCACAGGTACCCTACCGGGGCAATCGGCCCATCTTGTCAGGGTAAGGCGTGCCTCACCCGCCGTGCCAGTGGCGCGGTACCCGCCGTGGCACCCACCACCGTGACCATTTCGCATGGTGCCATGGGCATCCGGCCACGCCGCCGGTGCCGGCCCTGGCGGGCCGGCGGGTCAGGCAGCACCTGACCCCTACCGAACGGGGTTCACGCACCGTCGATCCGTGCAGGGGTGCGTCGCACCGGGGACGGGCAGCCGACCCCTGTGGGGGCGAGGCGGTGCCTCGCCCGCCGCGCCTGCTGGCGCGGCAACACCCGTGGCACGCATCGACCACGTCGCCGATCCACCCGGCGCCGCGCCCATCGCCCCGCCCGGGGATTGCCGGCCCTGGCGGACCGGCGGGTCGGGCAGCGCCTGACCCCTACAGGGTGGGGGTGTGCGCCGTTCCCTCGCGTGCCGATCCCACCAGGCGCACGCACGCGGTCTCGCCATCGGGCTCGAGAACGACGCCGAGCAGGCTGCGGAGCTGGTCGGCGACTTCGACTGGATTCTCGTGGAAAGCTGTCTCGCCGAAGGCTGGTGCGGGCTCACTGCGCCGTTCCGGCGCGCGGGCAAGCCGGTCTTCGCCATCGAGTACGTCGAGCACGGGACGAGCCTGGCGGACATCTGCCGGGAGGCCAGGCGCTTCGGACTGAGTGCGCAACCGAAACGGCGCGAGCTCGATGCTTGGTCACGACCCTGCTGGCGAGTGCGCGCTCAGACGATCGGTCGATAGGCGTCCGGATCGAGCGGTACCTCGATGACGAACGGCAAGCCAGTCTCGTTGGCGGCGCGTGCTTGGCGGGCCGCTGCGGCCAGTTCGTCGGGAGTCCGGGCCACCGTGCCAGCGCAGCCGCAGGCCTGCGCGACGAGCACGCTGTCGATCGGCTCGAAGTCGACACCGTAGCGGGGCAGGCCTCGGTTCTCCTGGCCGATGCGGATCAGCGAGTAGGAGCGATCGGCGATGACCAGGACGGTCACGGGTGCGCCGACGCGCCGGGCGGTCTCCAGTTCCTGGCAGACCATGGAGAACCCACCGTCGCCGAGGACCGCCAGGACCGGCGCAGCGGGCCGCGCCAGCTTGGCCCCGATCGCCGCAGCGAGCCCGTACCCCATGCCGGACAAGCCGTTCGACACCCAGAACGTCTCCGGGTGACGGCTCGGCCAGAACTGGCCGAAGAGATACTTGTGCGACCCCACGTCGGTCGTCACGATCGTTTCGGCAGGGAAGACGGCCGCTAGCGCCGCGACGATGTGCACGGGGGCGAGCCCCCGAGCTGGTGCGCGGCTCTTCCCGGCGGCGATGGCGGCCCGCTCCGCCTGGATCTCCCGGAACGGCTGCTCCCAACGGCGCGGTGGAGCCTGCTCGCCGAGCGCGGCGAGGAGCGCGTGGTGGTCGATGAGCAGAAGATCGCGTCGCGGGAGCAGCCCTGTCGCCTGGGCCGATTCCAGGACCCAGAGCACCGGACGGTGCGCGTGCCAGGTCTTGTCCACCTCCACCGGGTCGAAGCCGAAGCCGATGAGGAGGTCGGCCTGCTGGACGGCTTCGACCATGAGGTCGTCGATCGCCATCCCGCCGACGACGCCGACGAAGTCGAGCGCTGGGTCGCGTTCGTCCACCAACCCCTTCGCCTTGGGTGTCACCGCGACCGGGAGGCGCCAGGTGGCCAGCCAGCGCCGCAGCGCCGCCGCGTTCTCCGAGCGGACTCCTAGACCGACCACGACGAGTGGCCGCTCGGCCTCGGCCAGGCGACGCGCCAGTTCTTGGGCAGCGACGCGAGCGTCTTCCCGCGCCGTGGCCGGTCGGGCGACCTGCGACTCCTCGTGCCGGATGCAGGCTGGGAGCACGGCATCTTCGGCCGACAGCGTGAGGTAACTCGGCCCCAGTGGCTCGCTCGTACAGGCGCTGAGGGCACGCCGGACCGGGCGGTGCGGGTCGAGCGGTGTGACTGCCTCCACATGCTTGGTGACCGGTCGGTAGACGTCGTGGAGGGGGAGTCGCTGGTGGGTGTGGCTGGGTGGCCAGCTGGCAGGCAGGTCAGCGGTGATAGCGAGGAGCGGCTCGCGGTCGAGCCAAGCGTTGCTCATGGCGAGCAGGAGATTGGCGGCGCCAGGTCCCAACGTGGCGACGGCGACGCCAGCGGTGCGGCGGAGCTTGCCGTAGACCCCGGCGGCGATGCCGGCCACTGCTTCGTGCCGGCAGAGGGTGAAAGCGATCCCCGCCCGCCGCAGCGCGTCGATGAGCGCCAGCACCTCCCCACCGGGAAGCCCGAAGGCGCGGTCCACTCCAGCTGCTCGCAGTTCCTGTGCGACGACTTCGGCGACGGTCGCCATCGCTCCGCTCCTTCCCACGGTCCGGTCGGCGGCAGTGTAGAAGACGGGGGCGCGGAGAGCAAGCGGTGGGACAGGATCCGGGCTGCCTGGCTCGTCACCGGGCGGGGTGGCCGCTCGACCGGCGGGCTGGTGCGACCATCGGCGGCGGGTGGCGTGGATGACGGTCAGGGGCCGTCCGGCTCGCTCGCGCTCCCCGGGCCGCTGAGCGTCACCGAGGCGCCGAGACGCAGGCCGCGGGCCGCACCGTCGGCGAAGCGCGCGCTGCGCACGACGATGTTCCAGTGGTTGGGAGCATGGGCGCCATCGAACCCGACCACCTCGCCGATCTCCTCCCCGTCCACGAAGCAGCGCGCGCCGACGGCGACGATCCCCCCGATCGGGAAGCGAACGAAGCCGAGATACGCGGCGCGGGCCACGCGCTGGCCCGGTCGCGCGTCCGGTTGGTCGGTCACGCAGAGTTCGGCGATGGCGCCGTCGGGGAAGGCTCGCGAGCCGAACGGTTCCAGTTCCAGGTTGCGGTCGGGGAAGCTGACGGCCAAAATGGCGACCAGTTCGCCGACCAGCGGTCGGACCGCGGCGAACGGTCGCTCCGGAACGATGCCTCGCGCGTACGGTTCCCGATCGTGCGTCATCCTGCTCACCTCCTGCTCGTCGCTCGCGACTCGCCGGACGTATCATGACCCAGGTGCAGCGCGCACGGCGCGCGCGGATCAGGGTAGAGCACGGAGAAGAGGCGAGATGTTCGGGCAGGCGCGCCATGTCCTCCAGGTTTGGGATTACCACCACGGCCAGTCGACGCGCATCGTCGTCGCGGGTTGTCCACCGCTCCGCGGCCGGACGATCCGGGAGAAACAGGCGGACCTGGCGACCCGCTACGATCACCTGCGTGCCCTGATCGTGCGGGAGCCGCGCGGTCACCGCAATCTGCTGGGTGCCTTTCTCACCGAGCCGGAGCGACCGGAGAGCCACGCTGGTGTCATCTTCGTCCACCCCGATGGGTACTTCGATGCCTGCGGCGACTCGACGTTCAGCGTGGCGGTCGCGTTGGTGGAGAGCGGGCTGGTTCCCCGAGTGGCCGACGACGGTGAGCAGGAGCTGGTGCTCGATACCGTGCTCGGTCCGGTCCCGGTGCGCGTCACGCTGCGTGGTGGGCGGGTGGTCGCGGCGACGATGGCGAGTGGCCCCTCTTATTCGCTGGGGACAGCGTCTCTCGAGACCGAGCTGGGCGCCGTTCCCGTGACGCTGGCCTGGGGCGGGCTGCTGTACGCGTTCGTCGATGCCACGGCGCTCGGTCTGCAACTCGGTGCCGAGCTCGAACCCGCGGCACGCGAGCGTCTGCTCGACGTGGGGACGATGCTCTGGCAGGCGGCGCGGGTGCAGCTGCGGGCCGACGTGCCCGGCGTGGCGCAGGGGCGAGCGGTCGATCTGGTCACGCTGGTGCAGGAGCTGGACGAGGACGGTCGGCCGCTTCCGGCCGGTTCGACGGCGCAACCGGCGGGAGCGCGCGTCGCCAACTTCTACGCGCCGCGCACCATGGGGCGCACCCCCTCGGGCACGGGAACGGCGGCGCGCGTGGCGGCGCTGGTGGCGAGCGGGCGATTGCCGATCGGCGCGTCCTACTTCCACGAGAGCCCGGTGGGGTTGCGCTTCGCCGCGCGACCGGTGCGGTGCGAGGGAGAGGCGATCCACAGCGAGATCAGCACCATGTCCTACTGCATGGGGATCGCGACGCTCGTCCTGCGCGACGATGACCCCTTCCCGACCGGCTTCCTGCTCTAGCCGAGCGGCTGGCACTGTCCCGGCACGCTGACCGGGCGCACTGTCCTGCTGGTGTGCGGAGGACCGGGCCAGCCGGTGCCGGCTCCACGACTCAGCCGGAGCGTGACGGCGCGGCGCTCGACTCTGCCCTCGGCCAGGCGTCGCGGGAGAAGGGGGCGAGGGTGTGCCGCCGGGTGCGTCCCGGGAGGAGGGAGACGAGCCAGGGTACTCGCGGCCCGAACCGGTGCGTGGGTGTTCCCTCTCCGGTGGCTGGTGGGCCACGCTCCAGCTTTGCCCGCACGCGCGGGGTCTGGTCGGTCGTCGGGGAGCGGTGCCGGCGTGCCTGGTCGGGTGTGGGAGAACAGCGAGGTTGCAGAGGGAACAGGCTCCTGGTACTGGACAAGAGCGTTCGTCTCGTGTAGGCTCCAAGACGACAACGGAGCGCCGCAAAGGCGGCGAAGAGGAGAGTACCCGGCGGGAGCGGTCCAGCGAGCCGCGGGTGGTGGAAAGGCGGCCCGTCACCGCGGGGGAAGAAGGCCTCGGAGCTGCGTCCCGAGCCGCATCACGCGGGGTAGGCGACGACGGTGGCCCCCGTTATCGGGCGACACTCGGTCTGTGCCGAGTGGACGAGGCCGCGACCCGCGAGGGCGCGGCGAAGCGGGGTGGTACCGCGAGACGGCACCGCTCGCCCCCGCCGGGGTGAGCGGTTTTCGTTTGCGAGGAGCGATCTCGTCGATGGAGCGAGTGGTCGAGCACCAGGATCGAATCAGCGGACAGCGCCGGGGTGACTGGGCACGGCGGCCAGTGCTGTCCGGGCCTGCCTGCTCGGCTGACTCGCTGCTCCTCCTTCCCTCGGGTGATTCCCCCAGCGATCGTGGGCGTGGCGCACCCCCCCTGGCGTTGGTACGCCCGGCGCGCTGCCTCGCGACCCACGGTGCCCAGCCGGACAAACGCGGGACGAAACGCTCGGCCTGAGCGTGTCCTGCTCTCGTCGGTGTCCGGTCGGTCGCAGTGGTGTCGGAGGTCAGTCGTGGAGCGCGTACGTGTCGGACTCGTCTATGGACTCTTGCGAGCGGAAGAGCGGCTTTTGATCGCGGCGCTGGAGCAGCGCGGGGCGGTGGTCGAGCGGATCGTCGACCGGCAGCTGCGACTCGAGCTGACCAGCCCGCCGCCGCGCTACGACGTCGTGGTGGAACGCTCGGTCAGCCAGCAACGGGGGATCCACGTGGCCAGTGTCTTTGCGGCATGGGGGATCCCGGTGGTCAACCCACCGCACCTCCTGGAAGTGTGCAACGACAAGCTGCGGACGACGGCGCTGCTCGCTGCGGCTGGGGTCCCGCAGCCGCGGGTGATGGTGGCCTTCAGCCCGGAAGAAGCGCTGGCGGCAGCCGAGGAACTGGGATACCCGGTGGTGATCAAGCCGCCGTTGGGGTCCTGGGGTCGGCTCCTGGCGCGCGTGCACAGTCGGCGAGCGGCCGAGGAGCTGCTGCGGCACAAGCGGGTGCTCGGCGGTTTTCACCACGGGACGCTCTACGTGCAAGAGTGGGTGCCCAAGCCGGGACGGGACATCCGCGCCTTCGTCGTCGGCGAGGAGACGATCTGCGCCATCTACCGGACCTCCGACCACTGGGTCACCAACACGGCGCGCGGTGGCCGTGCCTCCAACTGCCCGGTGACCCCGGAACTGGCTGACCTGTGCGCGCGGGTCGCGCGGGCGCTGGGTGGCGGCGTCCTGGCGGTCGACGTGCTGGAGCATCCCGAGCGCGGTCTCCTGGTCAACGAGGTCAACGCGACGATGGAGTTCCGCAATTCGATCGCGCCGACCGGCGTCGATATTCCCGGGCGGGTCGCCGAGTACGTGCTGGCGGTGGCGCGGGCCGAGCAGCCGCTCTCGCTGGCAGCGGCATCCTGAGCGGTCGCGCGACCTACCAGTGTGCCCAGCCTCAGCATTGCGCTTCTAGGCCTTGGCGGCGGCCGGCACGCGGTGCCCAGTCTTTTGGCGATCGCCGAGCTGGCTGGCTTTCGCCTTTCCCCGGGACGATCGAAGAGCCTGTCTCGTTCATCTCGTCTCCACATGGAGGAGCGGATCCTCTGCCGAACGGACGGTTGCGGGCGCGACCGGATCGTGCCATGCTCGCATGCGAAGCGCATGGTGGAAGCGAGGGAGTAGGGCGATGGACGAGCCGATGCAACCGCGCGCGCTCGGTCCGGCACGGCAGGTGGACATCGAGACGGCGGGCTGGATCGCGCTGGCGCTGGAAGCGATCTTCGGCTACTTCGGCATCCTCGGTGTCGGCCACGCTTATGCGGGGCGGTTGGCGCGAGCGATCGGGCTGTTGGTCGGCTGGTGGGCGGTGCTGGGGCTGTTCGGGGTACTGACTGCCGTCAGTCTGGGTGTGGCCGCCTGCCTGACGGTTCCTGTCTGGATAGCGGTTCCGGTCATCTCTGGTCTTCTGGCGCGGCGGACGGTGCTGGTCGAAGGGGGCACCGGCAGCTGGGCTGCGGTCTTCGGCTTGGCTGGGGCGGGCTGTCTGGGGGTGCTGACGCTGATCTGTCTCGGGGTGGCGCTGCTCGGCGGGTTCGGTGCGCTGCTGAGTGCGTTGAGCGGGTGACCGGCCTGCGCGTCGCGAGCGGCGTGGACGGTGCGCTGCGATGCGGTGTCTGGTAGCGCGGCGGGCGAGGCAGCGCCTCGCCCCGACACAGGTGGGGCGGTTGCCCCCGGCGAGGCACATGTCTACCCCACGGTTGGGCGGTACCGTCCCGTCCTGTAGGGGTCAGGCGGTGCCTGACCCGCCGGCCCGCCAGGGTCGACCCATGCCCCGGGAACCAGGCGGGGGGTTGTGCCCGACAATGGTGGCGCGACGGTGTGGGGCGCGGTCGATTGCCGCGCCGGGTGGCGCGGCGGGCGAGGCACTGCCTCGCCCCTACACAGCTGGGGTGCCGCCTCGCCCATCGGGGATTTGGGCGTCACGGTACAGCGGCACCCGATCCCCGTCCTGTAGGGGTCAGGCGGTGCCTGACCCGCCGGCCCG
>DAOTYK010000244.1:0-1617 GCA_034434855.1 Thermomicrobium sp. | reverse complement strand
GCCAGGCCACCGACCTGGCTCGACGCTCTGGGCTGGACAACCAGATAGCGAGCGCGCCGATCGCGGTACCGATGAGGAAACCGCTGAGGAAGCTGCGGATGAATCCTCGTCTCATGGCCAACCTCCCTCCCGGTCTCTCCTCTGCTGCCGACCGCACCGTGCAACAGCAGTGTAATCGGTAAACTGCAAGGGGACAAGGGGAAAGCGGCGTGATGGAGCCTCGGAGGCGCTGCGTCGATGATCCGGTGCAGTGAGCTGTGATCATGCTGGTCTCTTTTAAGGTCGGGAACGGGGTTGAGGTCGATCTGCTCGAGCGTTCGACCCCGATCGATCGGAACGAGGCGCTCGCGCTCGCTTCCGGCCCCGAGCTGGCTCCGGGACGAGCGCGCGTGTTTTCGGGAAATACGACCGTGTCGACGAAATCAGCATGCTCGCCGGCTATTTCTCCAGCAGGCTGGGCGATGGACTGGCGGAGCTTCCGGGATATACTTTAGTGATCAATCTATTATCGTTCTCGGCTCGACGATGAAGCACGACGATGAGAGTCGAACGGAGGTCGAAAGACATGCGGGACCAAGGATGACGCGGCACACGTTACTTAGCCTGGGATGTGCCGTGGCGAGCGGGCTTCTGACTGCGTGTGCGGAGGAGACGACGGGATGGAATCCGGGTTCGCCCACAGGGCCCACAGGGACGGAGACGGAAGGATCTCCCCAGTCGCTGGCGACGGCTACGCCGGCCGTGTCAGTGAGGGGCGAGCCGGTCCGGATCGGCATGCTGGTCGCTTTGTCCGGTCCTTTTGCTTCCCTCGGCGAGAATTTGGTGCGCGGGCTCCAGCTCGCGCTCGAGGAAGTCGACGAGCGAGTCGGTGACCGAGCGATCGTCGTGCAGGTCGAGGACACTGCGGGAAATCCGGATCAGGCACTGACCAAGGCGCGTCAACTCGTGGAGCGCGCACGTGTCCCCATCCTCGCTGGTCTGACACTGAGCAGCGAGGCCGGGGCACTCCGCGATTACGTTGTCGCCGCTGGTATTCCGCTCATCGTGAGTAATGCCGGGCTACCAGGCTTGACGCGTGATCCCAAACTGCGCAGCCCGCTCATCTTCCGTGTCTCCTTTGCCAATGGGCAACACGAGGCTCCCTTCGGTCGCTACGCCTACGAGAGGCTCGGCAACCATCGCGTTGTCCTGACTGGCTTGGACTACTCGGCCGGGCACGACAAGGTCGGGGCGTTCGGTCGCCATTTCGAGGCAGCAGGAGGGAGGATCGTCGGCGAGGTGTTTGCACCGGTCGACACGGCCGATTATGGGCCCTACCTGCAGCGGATCCGGCAATACGATGCCGATGCAGTTTTTGCTTTCTACTCCGGGGTCGATGCCGTACGCTTCATCCAGCAATATGCCGAGTTTGGCTTGCTGGAACGGTTACCCCTCTTCGGTTCCGGTGATACGGTGGACGAGAGCATCCTGGCGGAACAGGGAGAGGCAGCGCTGGGACTCGTCAGTTCCTCGCACTACGCGGTACTGTACGACTCGCCGGAAAACCGCCAGCTCGTCCAACGGTGCCACGAGCGCTTCGGTGTCGGGGCGAACCAGTTCGTCTATCAGGGTTACCTG
>DAOTYK010000243.1:0-1871 GCA_034434855.1 Thermomicrobium sp. | reverse complement strand
CGGGCCTCGCGTGGAACGATCACCAATGGGGCAACTTCCTCCTCGGAGCAGGCGGTTGGGATTGGTTCGCCATTCAACTCGAGGACGGCACCGACCTCATGCTCTGGCAATCGCGTGATGCTGCTCAACGCGTTATCCTGCGGAGCGGCACGCTGCTCCGAGCCGATGGAAGTATCCGCTGGCTGCACGACGCCGATATCCGTCTCCGCACTACCGGGTCCTGGCGAAGTCCGCACAGCGGTGCGATCTACCCGAGTGGGTGGCGGATCGAACTTCCTCCCGACATGACGCTCACGGTTACCCCGCTCGTCCTCGATCAGGAGTTGCAAACCGTGCGCTCGACGGGAGTGATCTATTGGGAAGGCGCTGTTTCGGTAACCGCCGAACAGGCTGGTGTGAAAACAGCCGGTCAGGGGTACGTGGAGCTGACCGGATACGCCACACCGTCGGTTTCGGTTCCCTCACCGTGAGCGATCTGGTCCAGCGAACCACAGGGGACGGTATGATGCAACGGAGCGAGCACGAGTACGCTTGACAGGTCTCGGCAAAAACGCTAAAATAACCGCCAACAATCGAGAGGCCGACGCTCATCTCGAGCGGTGGAGGGAACGGCCCGACGAAACCCGGCAACCAGCGCAGGCCACTGCGCCAGGTGCCAATGCCGGCGGAGCGAGAAAGCTCCGCACGATGAGCGCGGTCCTTGCGACGACGCAAGCCCCTCCACCATGTCGTGGAGGGTTTTCCTTTCACCCCCCTCCACGCAAGCCGATGAGGTCGTGACGGGAGCGAGTGGAGCAGGTCGCATCCACGACGAGCCCGAGGGAGGGATTCCTGTGACATCCACTCTGCCTGTGACGTACCAGATTGCACGGATCGCCACACTCGACCAGCCTTTTGTGACCGAGCATGGCGACGTCCTTCCGATCGTGGATATCGCCTACGAGACATGGGGAACACTGAGCCCTACCGGTGATAATGTCGTCCTCATCTGCCATGCCCTGACCGGGAGCAGTCATGTCGCACCGCATGGCCCCGGTGATCAACCAGGCTGGTGGGATCCTATGGTCGGCCCCGGACGCTTCATCGACACCGACCGGTACTTCGTCATCTGCGCCAACGTGCTCGGGAGCTGTTACGGCTCGACCGGTCCGCGTTCGATCGATCCCCGCACGAGCCGTCGCTACAACCTTCGCTTCCCCCTCATTACCGTTCGCGATATCGTCCGCTCGCAGGCGATGCTCCTGGACCAACTCGGGATCGAGCGGGTCTATGCCGTGATCGGGGGCTCGCTCGGCGGTATGCAGGTGCTGGAGTGGGCAGCGATGTATCCCGAGCGAGTAGAGCGGATCGTTCCCATCGCTGCCGGCGCCGCCTTTTCCGATCAAGGTATCGCCTATAACGAGGTCCAACGGCGTGCCATCATGCTCGACCCAGCATGGCAGAACGGGGAATACGAGGACGGAGAGGGTCCACGGTATGGACTGGCGATCGCCCGCATGCTCGGCATGATCACCTATCAGTCCGATGAGCTCATGTCAGCCCGCTTCCAACGCCGGGCAGGGGCACGCTACACCGAGTGGCCCGAGTTCCTCGGACGTTACGACGTCGAGGGCTATCTCCACTACCAGGGTGACAAGCTGGTGCGCCGCTTCGATGCGAACAGCTACCTCTACCTCACACGCGCCATGGATTCCCATGACCTGGGCCGTGGCCGCGGTGGCTATCACGCTGGCCTCACCCGAATCCGTGCCCGTACGTTAGCTATCGGTATCCGCTCGGACATCCTCTTCTGGCCCAACCAGGTGAGGAGCCTCGCCGAAGACTTGCGTGCGCTCGGCGTCGATGCTCGCTATTGGGAACTCGATTCCCCC
>DAOTYK010000242.1:0-13393 GCA_034434855.1 Thermomicrobium sp. | reverse complement strand
ACCGAAGCACTCCTGTATGTCACTCACGCGATCTCCCGGCTCGGACGAGTGGAAGACGGAACGACTGTCTCCGATTGGGATCCGGACGAGCACAAGCGACGGATCTCCATCATCCTCAGCATCATTCCGCTCGAGTGGCGGGATCACAAGATCAACCTCATCGATACGCCTGGATACTTCGACTTCGTCGGTGAAGTGCACAGCGCTCTACGCGTCGTCGATGCGGTCCTCATCCCGATGGACGCGACAGTCGGTGTGGAAGTAGGAACCGAGCACGTCTGGGAACTGGCGGAGACGCGCGATCTTCCGCGTGCTCTCCTCGTCAACAAGATGGATCGTGAACACGCGAATTTCGTCAAAGCGCTCGCCAGTGCTCGCACTGCCTTCGGGAATCGCGTCGTTCCGATGCACCTGCCGATCGGACAAGAAAAGACTTTCCGCGGATACGTCGACGTCCTCAGTGGGCAGGCGTACCAGTTCACCGACAACGGCGGTGTCGAACCAACCGCCCTTCCTGACGAACTGGTTCCACTCCTCGACGAATTCCGAACACAACTCGTCGAAGCAGCCTGTGAAAGTGACGAGGAACTCACGCTGCGCTATCTCGAAGGGGACGAGCTCTCCCTCGACGAACTACGGACAGGTGTCCGTGCAGCCATCGCGAGCAAAAGCCTCGTGCCCGTGTTCGTCAGTGCTGCGACGACCCTCAAGGGGGCTCTCCCGCTTCTCGACGCGATCGTCGACTACTTTCCAGCTCCCGGAGTGGTTCGCGGCGAACGCAACGACGGCCAAGCGATCGAACTCGCTCCCGACCCCGCTGGACCACTCGCGGCGGTCGTGTTCAAGACGATCGCCGATCCATTCGTCGGGAAATTGTCCTATTTTCGTGTCTACTCGGGCACCTTGCGGACCGATTCGCAGGCAGCCGTCCCACAACGCGGCGAGACCGAGCGGATCGGTCAGCTGTTCCTCGTGCGCGGCAAGGATCAGACGCCGGTCGGACAGGTCGGACCAGGAGACATCGGAGCGGTCGCCAAATTGCAAGTCGCGCGAACTGGTGATACGTTGACCGATCCCGCTCGACCTATCCGACTCGCCGGAATCGAATTCCCGGAACCGGTGTTCACAGTCGCCGTGACCCCTCGCACCAAGACGGATCTCGACAAGATGGGGACCGCGCTACATCGCATCCTCGAAGAAGACCCGACGTTGCGTGTCGGGCGCGAGAATCAGACCGGCGAGACGTTACTTTCCGGACTCGGCGAAAGCCACGTTCAAATCACGCTCGACCGCATGGCGCGCAAGTTCGGCGTGCATGTCGACTGGAACCTTCCACGTATCCCCTATCGGGAGACCATTTCCGTGCCGGTCCGTCGAGTCGAATACAAGCACAAGAAGCAGACTGGGGGTCACGGCCAGTACGGTCACGTCTTCCTCGATCTCGAGCCCTTGCCGGACGCAGAGTTCGAGTTCCACGAGACGATCGTCGGTGGCGTCGTGCCCAAACAGTTCATCCCCGCGGTCGAGAAGGGGGTCCGCGAAGCGATGGAAGAGGGCGTACTCGCCGGCTACCCGGTCGTCAACGTCAAGGTGACCCTCGTCGACGGTTCGTACCACTCCGTCGATTCCTCCGAACTCTCCTTCAAGATCGCGGCGGCGCAAGCGTTCCGCAAGGGACAGGCCGCAGCCAAGCCCATTCTCCTCGAGCCGATCATGCGTCTGCGTGTGACGGTTCCCGACGCCTATACCGGTGACGTCATGAGCGACCTGAACGGCAAGCGCGCTCAGGTCCTCGGCATGTCGCCGGGTGACAATGGTCGAACGACGATCGAGGCACTGGTCCCCTTGGTCGAGATCCAGCGTTATGCGACCGAGCTGCGCTCGCTCACGCAGGGCCGCGGAACCTTCCACACGGAGTTCAGTCACTACCAGCCCGTACCACAGCATCTGGCCGAAGCTATCATCCAAGAGTCGCGCGCTCGTCACGCGGCAGTCGCCAGCTGACGACGCTGACCGGAATCGCGAGGAATCTGGGAGCTGGGCTCCGGCCCAGCTCCCAGGTTGTCGATGAGGAGACGAGATGAAGACAGGCCAGTCGCAGGAAGGGCGGCGAACGATCGTCGTGATTTTCGACGGTGGTTCTCAGGGCAATCCTGGTCCCGCTTACGGCAGCTACCGGCTGGAGCTACCCGATCGACCACCGATCGTCGAGCGGATCGACTTCGGCGAAGAACTGACGAATAACCAAGCTGAATATCGCACGCTTCTCGCGGCACTTCGCATGCTCTTGGCAGAACTCGAGCGAGAGGGTGCGTCGCCAGCGAGTTTCGCCGTCTCGGTCCTGACCGATTCCGAGCTCGTTGCGCGTCAACTCAGCGGCGGGTACAAGGTCAGGCATCCCAACTTGCAGCCGCTCCATCGTGAAGCGGTGTCTCTGCTGGATCGTTTCGCTGAGTGGAGCATCACGTGGCGTCCGCGCGAGGTTATCTACAGCTACTTCGGACACTGAAGGTTAGCTGCTCGAGGAATCAGGCAACCGCAAGCTCCGGCAACCCGCGATCGACCAGCGGGAACACCCGCGATGTCGGGACGGCGGTTCCGGCACGCTGCTGACGCAAAGGCATACTGGCGTCTCACCGCACGGTCAGGATGCGAGCGATCAGGAAACGGACACAGCGTACGGTCGGCAGGTAACTGGAATGCAGAAGCATCTCTTGCACGGAGCAACCAGCTCGGCTATAATCCGTAGCGGCATGGGCGGTTAGCTCAGCTGGTTAGAGCGCCACGTTGACATCGTGGAGGTCAGTAGTTCGAGTCTACTACCGCCCACCCCGTACCCCTCGCCACAGGCGAGGGGTAGTCGTTTTCGGACATGCATCCCTTCCGAGATCCTCCATCGTCCCTCCTTCGCATCGTCATCCACCCACACCCGCTCTCGTTGACGACACTGCCGACTGCGACTACCATTCCGGAAGAAAAGGCGACGACCGGGACACGCGGCGGTCGCTGGCCTCCAGAGAGGTCGGGCCAGTGGCTGGAAGCCTGGCTAGGTATCAGCGATCGTGCGCACCACCCGCGAGCTGGTCCGGCGACGATGCGTAGTCGGGCCCGGAGCCCCCGTTATCGGGCATCCCGAGAGCCGTTGGCTGGAAAGGCCAGCGGAAAGTTGGGTGGAACCGCGTCAGGCTCGGCCTGTCGTCCCGACGGACGGCAGGCCTTTTCCGTTCGTGCGATGCATCACAAGGGAGGAACGAGCGATGAGCGATCTGACCAAGGAGATGGATCTCGCAGTCGCACCGGAGAGCGAGCACGAACTCGACCTCGCCCGCATGCGGCACTCCTGCGCTCACGTCATGGCGCAAGCCGTGCTCGAACTCTTTCCGGGCGCCAAGCTGGGTATCGGACCAGCGATCGCTGACGGTTTTTATTATGATTTCGATTTGCCGCGTCCCTTGACGCCCGACGATCTCGAGCATATCGAGCGCCGGATGGAAGAGATCAAGGCAGCGGCTTACCCATTCGTCCGGCGTGTCATCACTCGGGAGGAAGCCCGCGAACTCTTCCGCGATCAACCCTACAAGCTGGAACTGATCGCCGAGTTTCCACCCGACGAAGTGATCACGACTTATACGCACGACGGCTTCACCGACCTGTGCCGCGGGCCGCACGTGCGGGATACATCGCAGATCGGCTTCTTCAAGTTGTTGCGCGTCTCGGGTGCCTATTGGCGGGGGGACGAGCGACGTCCGCAACTGCAACGCATCTACGGAACGTCCTGGCCAACTCGCGAGCAGTTGGAAGCTTATCTGCATCGCCTCGAAGAAGCTGAGCGCCGCGACCACCGTCGCCTCGGCCGCGAACTGGAACTTTTTCACTTCGATCCGACTGCTCCGGGTATGCCGTACTGGTTGCCGAAAGGGTTGAAGATTCTGAACCTTTTGCTCGATTTCTGGCGGCAGGAACACGAGAAGCGCGGGTACCAGGAGATCGCGGCACCGCTCATCAATGACAAGAGTTTGTGGGAGATTTCCGGGCACTGGGATCACTATCGCGAGAACATGTTCCTCATCCAGCTCGATGAGCACCTCACCTACGGCGTCAAGCCGATGAACTGCCCCAATGCGATGATCGTCTATAACCTGAAGAAGCGTAGCTACCGTGATCTACCCCTCCGACTCTCTGACTGCGACATCCTGCACCGTTACGAGCGCTCCGGCACACTGCACGGTCTTCTCCGCGTCCGCAAGTTCCAGCAAGACGACGCGCATATCTTCGTCACCGAGGACCAGATCGAGGAGGAGTTCGCTCGAATTCTGGAAATCGCGCAGCTGTTCTACGGGATCTTCGGTCTCCGATACACGCTTCGACTGGGTACGCGCCCTGTCGACTTCATGGGCGATCCCGAGACCTGGGACAAAGCAGAAGCAGCGCTGCAACGGATCCTCGATCGCCATGCCGGTCCTGGGAATTATCTCATCGGTGAAGGAGAAGGAGCCTTCTACGGGCCGAAGATCGATATCCTCATGGAGGACGCTCTCGGTCGCCAGTGGCAGACGGGAACCATCCAGCTCGACTTCCAGCTGCCTCGTCGCTTCGGCTGCACGTACACGGACCGTGACGGAACGGAGAAGACCCCGGTCGTCATCCACCGCGTGATCTACGGCTCACTGGAGCGCTTCATCGGTATCCTGATCGAGCACTTTGCTGGTGCATTCCCGGTCTGGCTGGCACCCGTCCAGGCGACCATCATCCCGATCGCCGATCGTCACCTTCCCTACGCCTATCGGGTCCGCGATCGCCTGCGCGACGCCGGACTCCGCGTCGAGGTGGACGACGGAGACGAGCGGATGCAAGCCAAAATCCGTAGCGCTCAGCTCCAGAAGATCCCCTACATGCTCGTCGTCGGCGATCGTGAGGTGAACGAGGAGAGCCTGGCCGTTCGTTTACGAACCAACGAGAACATCGGCTCGATGTCGATCGAGCGTTTCATCACGATGGTTCAGCGCTTGGTCGCGGAAAAGTCGCTCGAACTCGTGACGGACGTCTGAAAATCGTCGACCGATGACGCTACGATCGCCACACGGCACGGAACACGCGCAGCCAGTTGTCGCGGCAGATTTTGCGGAGCGCATGCTCGTCGTAGCCGTGCCGTGCCAACGTCTCGACCAACCGAGGCATCTGCGCAGCATCCGCGAGTTGAGCGGGCATCGTGGCACCATCGAAATCCGAGCCGAACCCGACGTGATCGACCCCGACGAGCTGGACGATGTGGTCGATATGTGCGATCACATCGTCCAGCGTCACATCGCAGGGGCGCTCGGCCCCTTCGCGGATGAAGCCGACGTGAAAGTTGATCCCCACCAGGCCGCCTTTCTCAGCCAGGGCTCGGATTTGGTCATCGGTCAGATTGCGTTCCACAGCACAGAGAGCGCGACAATTGCTGTGGCTCGCGACCACCGGTCGCGTCGATTCTTCCAGCACGTCCCAGAAGCCAGCATCGTTGAGATGCGAAACGTCTATCAAGATTCCCATCTCGTTACAAGCACGGACCAACTCGCGCCCGAGCGTGGTGAGCCCACCGCCGCGGTTCTCCGGACCGACACCCCCGGCGAAGATGTTCGGACGACTCCAGGTGAGCCCGAGCGAACGCAAGCCCAGGTCGTAGCTCAGCCGGAGAACCGCGAACTCGGGATCGATCGCCTCCGCACCCTCGAAGTGCAGAATCGCGCCGAAAACGCCCCGATCCAAGCACCGCTCGAGTTGGTCGACTTCGGTCACGAGTTCCATCGCACCGCGAGAGCGAGCGACGGTCGCTCGTAGGCGATCCACGCCGCGCATCGTTCTCGCCAGCGCTTGCGCCGGTAGAAACTCGTTGCGAACGAAGACAGCGCTCAGCATCGCACCCAGGCGTCCGCGTCGAGCACGCGGCAGATCGACGTGCCCTTCGTGGCTTTCGACGAGAAAGTCTCGACCGGTCTCGAGGAGAGAGAGCACATAATCGCTGTGCCCATCGATGATTGGACCCCAGTCCACGAGAACCTCCTCACGGCGTCGCGAGGCCGACCATTTGTACTTCACCAGCCCGAGCACGCTCCATCATCGTCGGCTTGGACGCTGTGACATGCAGCCCAGCAGCCAGCGTACGCCCCCGGCAAACGAGATCTTCCACCGCAGCGAGCCGCCACGTCACCAGAAAGACGAGACGACTCAGCAGTCGCACCAGCGGAACGGGAAGCCAGCCAGGCGCACCCGCCACGCGCTCCCGCTGCCAGTAGTCGATCAGATCGTGCAGCTGACCGACGAGATGAAAACTGTAGCGCAGCAATTGGATTTCGAAACCGATACGAGCCAACAGGCGTATGATGTCCAGATCGGAAAAGTGCTGGATATGCCCGACGTGATCGCGTTTCCAGCGAAGGATAGGCCAACGCTGGCTGGCCCGCAGCCACCAGTAGATCGTCGCTGGCTGTGCTTCCAAAGGGACGAACGCATGCAGCACGCCGCCTGGACGCAAAACACGTGCACACTCGGCGATCATCTGCGCCGGGTCCGGCACATGCTCCAACACATCCAGAAACACGACCGCATCGAAGCTTCCGGAACGGAAGGGAAGACGACAGGCATCGAGGACGACGTACGGCCCGTTCGGATCACGCTCGCGCGCCTCGCGGATCGCGCGGCGACTGAGATCTCCACCGACGACCCAGAGATCCGGTCGCTCCCGGTGAAGCGCCCGCACGTAGCGTCCTGCTCCACATCCGGGAACCAATACCCGACCGCTTACTCTCCCGAGGGCTTCCAATGCGAACCGCAAGCGCAGGGAGCCGAGGTGCCACCCGCACGGCGAAACATCGTCCCGACCTTGAATCGTCCGGGGATCATCGACCCGGTACCGGCCGATCTCTTTCACCATGGAAGGCTCCGTACCGCCGCGAGCAGCTCACGCAAGTCGCTCAAAACGAGATCGGGAAGCCATTCCGTCGTGGCGAGATCTTCCCGTGTACTCACTCCCGTGAGGACCAATGCGGTTCGCGCACCGGCCCGCTTGCCTGCCAGGACATCGGTATCCAATCGATCACCGATGACGAGGAGTTCGCGCGGTGACAGACCCATCACGTCGGCAGCGCGCAACAACATGGCCGGCTCGGGCTTACCGATCACGAGCGGTGTCCGATCCGTCGCTGCCTGCAGCGCCGCCACGATCGCACCAGAGCCGGGAATCAGTCCCTCCTCGGAAGGAAAGGTACGATCCGCGTTCGTCGCGATCCAGTCTGCACCATCGCGGATCGCCAAGGTGGCGATCTTGAGTTTCTCATAGGTCAGGGTGAAATCTGCTCCACTCACCACGACTTCGGCGTCACGCCCAGCCGAGACGAAACGCCCTTCGCCGAGGATCGCTTCTTCCAATGCCGGCATACCCAAAACATAGACGCGCGTGCCGGGTCGGTAGCGCAGGCGCATCCAGTCGCGCGTCGCGATTCCCGATGTCACGATCTGCTCTGCGGCAACGGTCATGCCGAGACGAGCCAGCTTCGCTGCGTACTCTTCCGGCGTCCGCGTCGAGTTATTCGTCACCATCGCAAATCCGATACCACGACGCTGGAGCTCGGCGACGAGCTCCACTGCTCCCGGCAAGACATGCTCGCCACGGTACAACACGCCGTCCATATCGAAGGCGATACCGCGGACCCCGGCGAGTACCGCTTCGACCGCAGCTGTTCCGCTCTCCATGCTTCGCTCGATCCTCGCTCCCACTCGCATCTTGACGCCGTGCTTTCTCTCGCCGAGCATAGCATAGTGTCGATCATGTCTCGTGAAAGTCCGAGTCGGGAGACGAGCGAATCATGAACGAAACGCCTTTCGACCCCAAGGTTGCCGAGATCGTGTTGCGCAGTATCGACCAGGACGAACTCGCCGATCTGGCCAGCCGACTCGTGCGTATTCCCACCGTGAACCCGCCTGGCGACGTGCGGGAAGCAGCCGAACTGTGCGCTCGCTTCCTCGATCGAGCCGGCTTCGCGATCGAGCTCGACGCAGCCGAGCCCACGAAGCCGAACCTGATCGCCCGGTACGGGTCCGGAGTTCCGCCAGTCCTGTTGTGGAATTCTCACCTCGACGTCGTTCCGATCGGCGAGGAGAGCGCGTGGACCGTACCGCCGTTTGCGGGACTGGTCCGGGATGGCAAGCTGTATGGGCGGGGAAGCTGTGATATCAAGGGCGGTGTCGCTGCCCAACTCGCCGCGGCCGCGGCCATCGCCCGCTCGGGAATCGATCTCCGCGGCACACTCGTCGTGACCGAGGTTGCCGACGAGGAAGTCGGCGGTCAGCTCGGCGCCAAGCGCATCGCCGAGCGCGATGACCTCCGACCTGACTACGTGCTCGTCGCCGAGCCGACGGCCAATCGTCTCTGCATAGGTGAGCGCGGGGGCGTTGGTATCCGCGTGACAGTGTTCGGTCGCACAGCGCACGGCGCGCTACCCTGGGAAGGAGTCAATGCCATCGAAGGCATGGCGCGTGTCATCACCGCGCTCCAACGAGAATTATGGCCGCGCCTGGCTGCACGCCGGCACCCCTACTTCGCTCCCGCATCGGCCACGATCAGCTTGATCCAAGGTGGCGTGAAGACGAACGTCGTTCCGGACCGCTGCTCGATCTACATCGATCGCCGCTTGATCCCCGGAGAGCAGCCTGAGAACGCAGTCGCTGAGGTGCGCGAGGTCGCCCAGCGCGCACTCGAGGGCATCCCCGGACTGCGCGTCGTCGTCGAAGCAGCCCCCGAGTGGCCTGGCCGCCCAGCGATCCTCCAGTCAGAAGACTCGCCCCTCGTCCGCACGATGACCGCCGTCAATGCCTATCTCGGGCTCGATACGACGCTGACCGGTTTCAGCATGGGGACGGACGGCCGCTTCTTCGCTGCACGAGGCTACCCCACGCTCATCTACGGGCCAGGCGATCCGCGTCTCGCGCACCAGCCAGACGAGTGGGTCAGTGTGGACGAACTGGTCGATTGCGCACGCGCCTACGCACTCGCGGCAGTGGCTCTTCTGACCTAACCGTGAGTTTCAGGCTCGTTCGCGTTGGCTCCGCCACTCGACGAACGCACGACGAGTCGCCTCGTCCGGCGGATAGGTTCCCCCAAAGCGGTGCGCCTTGGCGGATACGCTGGAGCAGAAAGGTCTCGAGCACTTCCTGCTCGGCTGCCGCGACCGCCACCTCTTTCACGAGATGACGCGGCACGACGACGACTCCCTCCCCATTCCCCACGATCATGTCACCGGGAAGCACTGTCGTGCCCGCGCAAGCGATCGGCACATCGTAGGCGATCGGGACATGCAAACTCTGGGAAAGCCCCCATGCTGACCGCGCGCGTAGGCAGCCAGTCCCAGTGCCACGATCCCCGGTGTATCGCGAAAAGCTCCCTCGGTCACGATGCCGACACCACCACGAGCCATCACGCGAGCCGCGAGGATGTCTCCCAACACACCCGCACCGGTCTCTCTGCGTGCCTCGATGACCAGCACATCCCCAGGTTCGATCGATTCGATCACCACGCGCTGGGGATTGCGTTGCGGGTCCTGCTCCAGTTCCGCTAGGAGATCTTCACGCGCTGGAAGGTACCTGAGCGTCCGAGCCCGTCCGATGACGCGCGTGTCCCTCCGTAGCGGTCGGACCTCGCGCAGGTATTGGTCACGGAAACCACGCCGATAGAGTTGCGTCCAGATCGTCGCTGTGCCGGCCGATTACGAGGGCTCGACCCCATCAGTCGTCTGTTCACCCTGTCCGGCATCCGACCACACTAGCTTGCTCCCCTTCATCCAGGTGCAACCCTTCCGTGCCTCTCTGCTCGCCTGCGCCAGAAGACGATGAGACCCAGAGAGGCGACCATGAGGATGCCCCAGACCCACCACAACGCCACACTGACCCAGACTGTCGCCCGTAGCACGATGCGCAGGAGTGCTAGTGACGTCTCCCAGGCATGTTCGGCCGTCTGACCGAGGCTGGGCTCGGTCGCTTCCGTGGTGGGTACCAAGCTGATACGAACCTCTGCAAAGGTCGTTCGCCGCTCCAGATAGCGCGCCCGCTCGGCGAGCTGTTCGAGTTCGCTACGGATCCGAGCGAGTTCCTGCTCCACGCGCAATACCTCGTCGATCGTTTGAGCACGGTTCAGAAGGTCGAGCATGCGCTGCTCCGTCGCTTCCAGTGCGCGCCGCCGGGCAGCGAGATCGATCGTCTCTTCGGTCACGTCGCGCGAGAGGAGACGCTGGCTCGTCACTCGTTCCACGCCGGCCACTGCAGCGAGGTCAGCCAGAAACGACTGCAGTCGCTCCTCCGGTACGAGTACGGTCAAAGAGGCGAACCGAGGCGCAGTGGGCCCGCGCGGGTCACTGATATCAGCCTCGGCCACGTACCCACCGTAGTCGCTGATCTTCCGCTGAATCTCCGCCGCAGCATGACGATAATCCCCGCACTCCAGCGTGACCTCTGCTTCCCGCACGACGAAACGGCCGATCACGCTGCGGTTGTCGGCAGCACGTTCGCCGAGCGTGCTTCCCCCGCTCGAGGGTACGGGCGGAACCGCCGTCGCGACGCCCGGGGACGGTCGACCAGCGCGCGTACAAGCAGAAATGACCAGGACGAGCAGCATCAGCACCAGCGACCAGCGCATTGGTATACCCCTTTCACTCTTGGGACGCCGGAAGGCTGCTCGCGGTTCCCACAGCAGAAGCGTCCTGCGGACAACGGGAATCGAAGTCGCCCGCACACTTCCGTGCGAAATGAGCTAGCGCGCCCGCGAAAGTGAACAGGAATCGATGACCGTTCAGGCCGACGGACACATGTCGAACGAAGCGCGAGCTCGTCACCGCAGGACGCGGTCGTAGCGGCGACTCACGATCGCTTGCAACAGTACGAGCCACGTGAGAAGCACGAGCCAATCCCGAATCACCCCGAAGGGTTGCCCGTCGACGAGGGCGTCGCGGAGGAGTTCCACCAGATAGGTCAGCGGATTGACCTGAGCGAAAACCTGCAGCCAGGAAGGCATGAGGTGGATCGGATAGATCGCGTTGCTCGCGAAAAACAGCGGCATCGTCAAAACTTGACCGATACCCATGAAGCGCTCCCGCGTCTTGAGCAGTGTCGCGAGCAGCATGGACAGGCTGGCGAAGACACCGGCACCGAGAAGAACGGCCAGAGTGCACGAGACCAACGTCAAAAGGTCGAGGTGAAACCGCACAGAGAGGAGCAATGCGACGGCGACGACGACGGCTGCCTGCAGCAGAGCGCGCAGACCTGCCCCCAACGCTTTGCCAGTGACGAAACTGGCACGCGGAACGGGCAAGACGAGAATCTTTTGGAGAATCCCCGCATCGCGTTCCCAGATGATCGCGAGTCCATAAAAGATCGACGTGAACATGACTGATTGGGCGAGAATTCCTGGAGCCATGAAGGTGAGATAATCTTCTTGCCCGCTGAGCAGGCGAGCCTGCGCCACCGCTTGCCCAAAGACCGTCAACCAGAGAAGCGGTTGCAAGGCACGGGTTACGACCTCCCAAGGATCATGGCGAAGCTTCCGTGCTTCCACCTCGGCCACGACGAGCGCGGCACTGGCGAAGGACACCAAAAATTCCCGACGCGGCAAGGGCCGGATCGCCTGGGCGAGGCGTTCGCTGAAATCAGTCGAAACGCTGGAGACGCCGGCGCAGCTGTCTCGTGTCACTGAACGATCCTCCCGACTCGAGTACGTCTCCGGTCAATGCCGTAAAGACATCGTCCAGCGTCGTCGCGCCCGGGACAGCCCGCTCGAGTTCGGCAGGCGTACCGCAGGTGACGACACGACCGCGGTTCATGATGGCCACACGATCGGCGTAGGATTCAGCTTCTTCCATGTAATGCGTCGTGAAGAGGAGTGTCGTCCCGTCGCGTCGCCGCAAGGCGAACAGTGCTTCCCAAACGGAACGGCGCGCGGTCGGATCCAGTCCGACCGTCGGCTCGTCGAGGACGAGAAGCAGCGGGCGATGCAGGATCGCCTGGGCGACTTCCAACCGTCGCACCATCCCTCCGGAATACGTCCGAACCAAGCGATCAGCGGCTTCCTCCAGATTGACCAGGCGCAAAACCTCTGCGATGACGCGTTCCCGCTCGCTCCGCGGCATGCGGAGAAGCTTGCTGACGATCAGGAGATTCTCGTATCCCGTCAATGCGGGATCCGCCGAGAGCGTTTGCGGGACATAACCGAGGATGCGACGAACACGGTCAGGAAAGCGGGTCACGTCGAGACCAGCCACGCGGACGATTCCACTCGTCGGCGGGAGCAAAGTTACCAAAATGCGGATCGTCGTCGTCTTGCCTGCACCGTTCGGGCCGAGCAGGGCGAATGCTTCTCCCGGCTCGATGGTGAAACTCGCCTCGTCGACGGCGACGATGCCACCGAACCGCTTGACGAGCCTTTCGACTTCAACGATGTGCATCGGCTACCGAGTCCTCCTGTTCAGCAGCCGCGCGCAAGCGAGCGAGCAAGGGATATAGTGTCGCCAACTCATCAGGTCTAAGTGTTTCGAGCAGCCGGAGGAGAAAGGCGCGCCGCCGTGCCTGCCATTCGCGCAATCGCTCGCGGCCCTGACTCGTCAAGTCGACGACGACCACGCGCTCGTCGCCGCCTACCCCCCTTACACGCTGCACGAACCCGGCTCGCTCCAGGCGCTTGCACGCGACAGTGGCCGCGCCAGCCGTAATACCCAGCTCGTTGGCCAACTCACCGATGCGTAACGGCCCACGCAACCAGAGTCGCTTGAGCAACCAGAACTGCTCGGGGGTCAGCTCACCCTGCCGCACCGGATGAGTCCGCCGTCGCAGATGATGGGCGAGTTCGAGCAACAGATCGGCGACGTCTTCGGCTGTCACCGTATTTCCTTCCATAGTCGATCCTTTCGTGCATGGAACATTTTACTTGTCCAAGAAAACGCCCGTTGCCTATGGCATACTGGTCTCGAATGACGAATCGAACACTCCGGGGGATCTCGTGCTTGTGCTGTTCACCGTCGCTCTCGTGCTCGTGTTGGGACTTCTAGCGGCCACGGTGCTCGTGGGGCTGACAGTGAGCTCGCTCGTCACCTTGCTGACGGCACCGAGTCAACTCGCCCGCCTCGTGCGCGATCGCCAGTTGCGGCGCAACCATGCCCTGGAACACGCGACGATCAACGTGATCGAGGAACGGTATGGGCCGAGCCAGTTGGCAGGTCTCGCACGGCCGGACGGCTTTCTCATTTTCGGACCAGTCTCTCCATCACTCGCCCTGGAAGCAGCCGAGGAAGGGCTGCGGCGGATGCAAGCAGGGGAACATCGCCTCGCCATTCATCCCCGCTGCGGGACCACGCTCGTCGCCAGCCAACTCGTC
>DAOTYK010000241.1:0-7111 GCA_034434855.1 Thermomicrobium sp. | reverse complement strand
GATCCAGCCCTCGCCCCACTCATTCCGCCAGTTCTCCGGGCTGCCATCCCAAAAGTGCATGTGCCCGTCGATGACGAAGACCTCCTGCCCATCGATCGTGATCATGGAACAGCCTCCTTTCGCTCACGAACCCACCACTGTTGCCGACTTTCCAGGAGTGCTTCGCACAAGGCGGTACTCGCCCGCAGATTGACGACAGTCGCGCGGAGTCGGCGAAGCTCGTCGGACAACTCACCGTCACCGATCGCGCGGCCATCCGGCCGCAGGAGCAGGGGGGCGTCCGCATCCACAGGGAGCCCGAGCTCGGCGCGTCGCGCCAGATACCGGTCGACGAGGCGAGCACGAATGGGTCCGTACTGGTTGTCTTCGTCACACAACCACACGTCCTCGCCACTCGTCACGAGGGCAGCCAGCGTAGCTCGCGTCAGAACTGACTCGGGTGCTCCCGCGTTGCGCAACGCTTGAACCAGAACCAGTAACCGACTCAAGTACCCTTTGATGAGGAACCGCTGGCGGAGTTCTTCGAGGTCCTCGGTCGCCTCATCGGGAAACAGCTCGCAAAAGGAGCGACCGGCGCTCACTCCCCGCGAAAGGACATCGCTCGCGAAGTGATCTTCCAGTACGATCTCGACCTGGGAGATTTCCGACCGCTCGAGCAGGGCACGCCGCACACCATCCGCCATGAGGTAGGCAAAGTTCGGCGAGCACCAGTAGGTCGGTAGACGCAGCACGACGCGGACGCGCTGGCCCTCCTGTTCGACGCGCTGGACGAAACCGAGACGAACGATCGATTCGTCGAGTTCCGGATCGAGGACCCGCTCGAGCTGCGCCCAAAGCGCTTTCGTCTCCATCGCTGGCTCCCTGATCGATCCATGCTCGGGCCGTTCTAATGGTGAGCCTAGCGACTCGAGGCACGTGGCTCAATGCATACGAGTATTTTTGGCAGTATCTGCCAAAAGGACCGGAAAGTCCGATCAAGAGAGGGAAGCCGTGCTCGCAACGCGGCGCAAGAGCCCGACCAAAAGTTCCCTCTCGGCAGCGAACCGCCGAACCGGCACACTGATCCCGAGTGCGACCGCCACCCCGCCATCTTCGCGAACCAGTGGAACAGCGATGCAAGCCGAACCGAGCGCGTACTCCTCGCGGTCGAAGGCGACTCCGCTCGCTCGGACCTCACGGAGCTCGTCTTGGAGCTGATGCGGCGATTCGATCGTAGTCGGGGTAAATCGGGGAAGTCGCTCCTGTTGGAGATAGTCAGGCCACTCCTCCAGGCAACGATTCACGAGCAAGAGCTTTCCGAGTGCAAGAGCATGCGCTGCACCGCGGAAACCGCGCCCCAAACCCGGCAGCTCACGCACGCCACGTCGACCGTGGACGTAGATGACCTCCACGTCGCGGTCCGACCAGACAGCCAGGTAAGAACGACAACCCGTCATTTCACTGATCCGGCTCGCCACCGGCTCGAGTTCGGTCGGGCGCAGGCGACTCCCGAGCAGCTGGTCCGACAACCGATAGAGCGCTGGTCCAGGCCGCAGACAGCGATGCGGCTCCAAAACGACATACCCGGCAGCAGTCAGGGTGTGCACGAGGTGATAGGCAGTGGAAAGACTCACACCCAGCTCAGTCGCTAGCTCTTTGACAGAAAGCCCGGGCTGCCGCTCGACGACGAGCTGTAAAACTTGGAGGATCCGCTCTCCCGTACTGAGCGTGCGGGCAGGCCGCGCCACTGACACGAGCCCCTTTCTCGTCGACCTCGACCGGGCGGTGACATACTCACCTTAACGCGTCGCGAGTCGGCACGTCAAGGGAATGGGATGGCGGAAAACTGGTGGAAGAGAGGGATCGGCAAAGACGTGCCGACTCTTTCTGCCGACAGGAGTTCCCGTCACGACCGCACGGTGCTCCCTCGCCGGAGCGACGCGCGCTATCCAAGCACAGGGTGGTCCGCGCCGCTGCACGACACCCGTCGCGACCTTAAAATGCTCCGCGATGAACCAGCTGCCGAGGGATCGGTGAAGCAGCCTCGATCCATCCACCAGCGCGGGAGCGACTCTCGCTCAGCCTGGCGGCCAGGGTAAGGGAAGACGGTGCACCCCTTGACAGACGGCCATCCGATCGCGCAGAATGAATCCCGACTGACGAAGTCGGGATTCTCCGGTGGCCACCGAGCCCGAACAGTCGGTCCCCCTATGCGGGACGAAGGGAGACGGAGAGACTCGACGACTGAAAGGAGAAACGATGCGTCGCCGCGATCTTCTCCGCCTCGGCGGGCTCGGGCTCGCCGCCGGATGGACACTCCTCGCTGCCTGCCGGAGCGCCGAGCCGACCGCGACCCCCGTGCCCCCGACACCGACAGCAGCCGGGGCAGGCATGGCTCCGACGGCTTCGCCGACACCAGCAGCTGCTGCGACACCAACGGCCGGCGCAACACCGACCGTGTTGACACGTTCCCAGAGTGCAGTCGTGACGATTTATTCTGGTCGTTCCAAGTCACTGATCGGACCACTGCTGGACCGGATCGGTCAGGAACTCGGGCTGGATGTGCGAGTGCGTTACGGCGATACCGCCGAATTGGCGACCGCCATCTTGGAGGAAGGGGATCGTTCGCCAGCGGACCTCTTCTTCGGACAGGATGCTGGGGCCTTGGGCGCACTCGCCAAGGAAGGTCGTTTAGCCCCGCTCCCCAGCGAACTCGTGCAACGTGTGCCGCAACCCTACCGCTCTCCAAAGGGACTCTGGGTCGGCATCAGCGGACGAGTCCGCACGGTCGTCTACAACACCGAGCGGGTGAAGCCGGAAGAGATCCCTGCCTCGATCCTCGACTTCGCAGGGAACGAGCGCTGGCGTGCCCGACTCGGCTGGGCGCCGACGAATGGATCCTTCCAAGCATTCGTGACCGCTCTTCGTCGGTTGCGCGGGGAGGATGTCGCACGCTCCTGGCTCCAGGGAATCAAAGCGCTCGACGCACGCGTCTTCCCCAACAATTCGAGCATCGTGCAGGCGACGATCAAGGGAGAGATCGAGGCCGGGTTCGTCAACCATTACTACCTCATGCGCGAGCGTGCGCAGGCTGGGCGACCGCTGCCAGCAGAAAACCATTTCTATACCAATGGTGATCCCGGCGGACTGGTCAACGTGGCCGGCGTCGGCGTTTTGGTGACGAGCCGCGCGAGCGATGCCGCTCTTCGTCTCGTCGAGTATCTCCTGAGCGAGCCAGCTCAGCGTTACTTCGCCGAGCAGACGTTCGAGTATCCGCTCCTCGAGGGTGTCCCGGCTCATCCGGATCTGCCGCCACTCTCGTCGCTGAATCCGCCGGCACTCGATCTCTCCGATCTGGACGATCTCAAGGGAACGCTGGCTCTCCTTCAGGAGGTTGGGCTCCTGTGACGGCGTCAGCAGGGCGAACGACCATCGAACACTCGCGACGGCAGCGCTGGGGCCTTGCGGCGATCCGCCCCAGCGAAGTCGTGGCACTGATCGTCGCGTCGATCGCCCTGGTACCGGTCCTCTACCTGGTCTGGCGCGCTCTGGAGGGAGGTGAGCGGGCGCTCGCCTCCCTCACCCATCCCCGTACTACCTGGCTCGTGCTGCGTAGTCTCGGACTCGCTGCCGCGGTCGCGGTAAGCAGTGCGCTGGTTGCCTTCCCCTTGGCTGTCCTCACCGAACGAGTCGCTTTCCCTGGTCGGCGGTGGCTGGCGATCCTGCTCGCTGTACCGCTCGCCGTGCCGAGCTACGTCATGGCCTATGCGGTCGTCGCTGCGCTGGGCCCGCGAGGAACGCTCGCCTCGCTGCTCGAGCGGAGCGTGGGAGTCACTCGCCTTCCGGAGGTGTACGGCTTCTTCGGTGCGTGGCTGACCTTGACGCTCGTGACCTATCCTTACACGTTCCTGGCACTGCGCGCGGCGTTGCGCGGACTGGATCCGGCCTTCGAGGAAGTCGCGCGCACACTCCACGCGGGACGCTGGACGACGTTTTGGCGTGTCACTGTTCCGTTGCTCGGGCCAGCGTTGCTCTCCGGTATGCTGCTCACGACGCTCTATGTGCTCAGCGACTTCGGCGCGATCGCGATTCTCCGTTACCCGACCCTGACCTTCAGTATCTACAACCAGTACCGTCTCTCGTTCGACCGCTCGGCTGCGGCAGCACTGGCGGTGCTCCTGGTCGTCCTCTCAGCGATCCTGCTGATCGCCGAACGGCGTTGGCAGCGTCGCGCCGCTTTCTATCGCACCGTAGGGACGCGCCGTCCACCGGTCTTGCACCGACCAGGCTGGGGGAGTTGGCTGGGACTGAGTCTGGCACTGGTTTGGGGCACTTTTGCGATCGGCCTGCCAGCCGGCATGGCGACGTTCTGGTTCCTTCGCGCACGGTCGTTGGGGGAACAGCTGCCCGGCATCGGTGAACCGCTCGTCAACTCCCTGCTGGTCGGAAGCGCAGCCGGACTCGTCACCGTCGCGCTCGCGCTTCCCGTCGCCTGGTCGGTCGTGCGCGGGAACGGACGATACGTCTCGCTCGTCGATTTGCCTCTCTGGATCGCCTATGGTCTCCCGGGCATCGTGCTGGCGTTGGCGCTGGTGTCGTTCAGCGTCCGCTTCCTCCCGTGGCTCTATCAGACACTCCCGCTCTTGATCGTCGGATACGCCTTGCGCTTCTTGCCGGAAGCAACGGGGATCCTGCGCGCCACACTGGCACAACAGAATCCGCGACTCGAGGAAGCAGCGCGGACACTGGGCCTTCGCCCCTGGCGAGCGTGGCTGACGGTGCAGTTCCCGCTGGCTCTCCCGGGTATCGGGAGCGCCTTCGCGTTGGTCTTCCTGACGACCGTCAAGGAACTCCCAGTGACATTGCTGCTGAGTCCGATCGGTTTTACGACCTTGGCGACGGCAGTGTGGAACGCGACCGCCGATGCCTATTGGTCACACGCGGCACTACCGACACTCCTGCTTCTGGGCATCGGTGTGGTACCGATGGCACTCTTCAGCTGGTGGCAGGAGCGCGGGGCGGGGAGGAGTACCACGTGAGCGAAACGTGCGCGGTCCGCTTGGCGGGAGTCTGGAAGTGGTACCGAGGGTCAGCTGTTCCCGCTGTGCGGGATCTCTGGTTGGAGGTTCGCGCCGGAGAACTGCTCGCCATCCTGGGGCCGAGCGGATGCGGTAAAACGACGACTCTGCGCCTCATCGCCGGTCTGGAGCGGCCGGACACAGGGGCGATCGAGATCGGCGGGCGAGTGGTAGCCGGGGGCGGCCGTTTCGTTCCACCGGAAGAGCGGGGGGTCGGGCTCGTTTTCCAAGATTACGCGTTGTTTCCGCATCTGACGGTCGAGGAGAATATCGCGTTCGGACTCCGTGGATTGGCGCGGCAGGAGCGCGCCCGGCGCGTTCAGGAACTGCTGGTGCTGACTGGGTTGGAGGCTTTTCGAGCACGCTATCCGCATCAGCTCTCGGGGGGACAGCAGCAGCGAGTCGCGATCGCCCGGGCACTGGCTCCGCACCCGGCGGTACTCCTGCTGGACGAACCGTTCGCGAACTTGGACGCCGAACTGCGCCTGCGCATGCGTGAGGAACTGCGCCGGCTGCTGCGCGATGTCGGCGTGACCGTGATCCTGGTGACCCATGACCGCGACGAAGCGCTCGCCTTGGCCGACCGCGTGGCAGTGATGCTGGAAGGGACCATCGTCCAGGTAGATACCCCAGAACGGGTGTACCACGAGCCCCGGACGCGTGAGGTGGCGCGTTTACTCGGCCAGGCGAGCTTCGTCCCCGCGAGAGTACTCGGGCGGCTCGGGCGCAGTGACATCGGGTCGTTCGCACTCGAAGGAGCGGAGGAGCCGACCGAGCAGGTCGAGTTGCTCCTGCGACCACGGGACGTCGTTCTCGAACGACATCCGGAGGGACTCGGGGTCGTCGTCGACCGACGCTTCGTCGGTGCGGAGACGATCTACCGCGTCCTACTGCGTTGCGGTATCACGGTCGAGACGAGCCAACCGCCTTCCGTCGAGTTGGCGATCGGGGAGCGCGTCGAGGTACGGTGCAATCGGGCGCGTGTCGCGGCATTCGCTGGCGACGAGCGGATCGGGCTGGCGGCACTACTGGAACGCTTGGGGCGAACGCGCCCAGCCGACGCGCAGGCCCCGGTAGCTGGCGGCACCGATGAGGCCACCGCGAACTGACGCCTGGAACGCGGAGCTGCGATTCGGGAATCCGAACCGCGCCACGGCGTGGCGCGGGTTTCCGGCCCGCCAGAGGACGTCCTCGGACAACTTGGGGCGAGTGGGTTCGACGGGTGGAACTGCACCATCTCACGGATGCGCATAACTGTGCTTATGCGCTGAAAGCAGCGATGACTCGAGCTCGGGCCGCTCGATGGGTCACAGGCAGCGATCCGAAGACACCGCGTCGGTCGCCGCAGGCCGGCGCGGGCAGGACCAGCGGCGTGGTTCAGCAGCGTGACGTCTGAGCAGCCGCTTGCGGTACGCCTTTGTTGGCCAGTTCGGCGGCTGCGCAGCTGTCTGCGTGCGACGCAACGGGCGTGCCGGCGCGGTCAGTGCAGTCGAGCGATCGGCTCGTGCTGTTGCCTCGCGGCTGGAACGCTGGAGCAGCGAGCAGCCCGCTCACCGCGACGGCGAGCACTCCGTCCGTTCAGAGGGGCTGCGCCTACCGCACCCCTACCCTTTTCCGATGCATGATGTTCTGTCGAGATTGGTCGGCCGATGCGGGGCACGGGCTGGACTCTGCTCGGCCGAGCAGCGAGTGGTGGGACGGGTGATGGGTGCTGACCGCTCGGTGCATGATCAGACGAGGCGGATGGCGACCCCGATCGCCCCACCAACGACGATGAACCAGGCCGAATTCACCCTGAAGCGGACGAGCGCGACGAGTGCTCCGATCGCCACGAACGCGCTCAGCGGATCGCGGATCACCGGGCGGCCGAGTTCCCACAGCACACCGGCCATGAGCGCCACTGCCGCGACGTTGAGGCCGTCGAGGAGCGAGGCGGAGTCGGGCCGAGCGGCGCAACCGCGGGGCCACTGGCCGGATCGCTGCGACGAAGACGAAGGCTGGCAGAAAGATCGCGATCGTGGCCAGCACGGCTCCCGGTAGGCCCGCCACGAGAT
>DAOTYK010000240.1:0-1694 GCA_034434855.1 Thermomicrobium sp. | reverse complement strand
TATCCGCATCAGCTCTCGGGAGGGCAGCAGCAGCGAGTCGCGATCGCCCGGGCACTGGCTCCGCACCCGGCGGTACTCCTCTTGGACGAACCGTTCGCGAACTTGGACGCTGAACTGCGCCTGCGCATGCGCGAGGAACTGCGACGGCTGCTGCGCGATGTCGGCGTGACCGTGATCCTGGTGACCCATGATCGCGACGAAGCGCTCGCCTTGGCCGACCGCGTGGCCGTGATGCTGGAAGGGACCATCGTGCAGGTGGATACCCCAGAACGGGTGTACCACGAGCCGCGGACGCGTGACGTGGCACGTTTGCTCGGCCAAGCCAGCTTCGTCCCAGCCAGGGTGCTCGGTCGGCTCGGGCGCAGCGACATCGGGTCGTTCGCGCTGGAAGGGGCGGAGGAGTCGACCGAGCAGGTCGAGTTGCTCCTCCGGCCACGCGATGTGGTTCTCGAACGCCATCCGGAGGGGCTCGGGGTCGTCGTCGACCGACGCTTCGTCGGTGCGGAGACGATCTACCGCGTCCTGCTGCGTTGCGGTATCACGGTCGAGACGAGCCAACCGCCTTCCGTCGAGTTGGCGATCGGGGAACGCGTCGAGGTACGGTGCAATCGGGCGCGTGTCGCAGCATTCGCTGGAGATGAGCGGATCGGGCTGGCGGCACTACTGGAACGCTTGGGGCGAACGCGCCCAGCCGACACGGAGGCGCCGGTGGCTGGTGGCGCCGATGGAGCGACAGTGAGTTGACGACGCGAGCGACGAGCAGCGATCGAGGAGCCCGAAGCGAGCGACGAGCCGTGTCGCGGGTTTCCGGCACGGCGGGGGACATGCTCGGACAACTCGGGGCGAGTGGGTTCTACGGGTGGAACTGCGCCATCTCGCTGATGCGTATAACTGTGCTTATGCGCTGTTACTGGGCTGACCCGCGTCACCGGGCGAACGAGGGGTTGGGCGCGCAGCGATCCGGCTACGGTGTCGGGCACCGCAAGCCGACGCAGGCAGTGGCAGATGGCTGGTCCAGCTGGGTGACGAGCGGTCGGTGGCTCGCGGCCTGCGCCTGACCGCGAGTGCGACGGTTTCGAAGTCCTCCTTACCCGGCGAAACGCGCCCCCGTCCAGTGAACGCGGTGCAGCCGATCGGCCGGTGCTACTGCCTCGCCGCTCGAACTGCTGCAGCCGCGAGCGGCCCGTTCAGCGCGACGAGGAGCACGCTGCCCGCGCGGAGGAGAGGTCCTGCCCATCGCTCCTCCACTCTTATGTAGCGAATGGCTTTCTGTCAACAGTAACCGGCGGATGTGGGGGTGCTGGCTAGGATCTACTCGACAGCATGGCGAGCAGTGGGACGGGTGATGGGCGGTGGCCGCTGGGTCCACGGTCAGACGAGGCGGGTCGCCACCCCGATCGCTCCACCGACGACGATGAGCCAGGCCGAATTCACCCTGAAGCGGACGAGCGCGACGAGCGCTCCGATCGCCACGAACCCGCTCAGTGGTTCGCGGATCACCGGGCGGCCGAGTTCCCACAGCACACCGGCCATGAGCGCCACTGCCGCGACGTTGAGGCCGTCGAGGAGCGAGGCGAGTCGGGCCGAGCGGCGCAACCGCGGGGCCACTGGCCGGATCGCTGCGACGAAGACGAAGGCTGGCAGAAAGATCGCGATCGTGGCCAGCACGGCTCCCGGTAGGCCCGCCACGAGAT
>DAOTYK010000239.1:0-2302 GCA_034434855.1 Thermomicrobium sp. | reverse complement strand
TGGCCGAATTGCTCGAACTCGACCGGTACGAGCGCTATCGGGAGGTCGCTCGCGACGAAGCGAAACGGCTCCACGACGAGCGTACTCGCTCGGAGCAGGTGCTCGCCGCGCTCCGTGAGCAGGCAGCCCAGGTGCCTGAACTGCGCGACCGGTGCACTCAGCTCGAAAACGTGCTCGACTCCCATCGAACGCATCTGGCACAACTGCGCGAGCAGCTCCAGCTGAGGCAAGAGCGCTTGCTTCGACTGCAACTGGAAGTCGCGCGCTACCGCGACCGCTCGGCCCGCTACGCTGAACTCGTGAGAGAGTGCGCGAAACGCCGCGAGGAAAAGGTTCGACTCGAACAACGACTCGCGACGCAGCAGGCCATCCTGCAACGCGCGCCGGAGATCGAGAGTCGCGCACAGGAACTGGAAGCCGTCCAGCGCGAACTCGACGAGCTTGGTCGCATCGCAGCGGAACGGCAACGCATCCAGCATGAGCTCCTCCAACGCGAGCGCGACTTGGAAAGCAAGCGACGCGAGCGAGCTGTCCGCAAACAAGCACTCGAGACCCGCATCAAAGAGGGTGAACAGGCGCTCGCTCAGCGGCCCGAACTGGAAGCACGACTCCTACGAATCGACGAGGAGCTCGCCCGACTCGCCACCCTCCGGGTGCAGCAGGCGGAACTCGATACCCAAAAGGTGCAACGCGAAGCACGGCGCGGTGAATTGCGGGCGCTCGCTAGCCAACTGCGCCAGCAGATGAAGGAGATCCATGAACAGCTCCAACAGCTGTCGGCCATCGACGCCGTCTGTCCCGTGTGTCTCCGACCACTCGCGCCGGAGGAACGCGCTCGACAGGAGAGTCGATTGCGCGAACGCGGAGCGCAGCTTCGGTCTACCTACGATGCCAGCCGGAATGAAGACCTTCAGCTCGCCAAGGAGCTGGAGGAAATCGAGCAGCGTCGCCGAGAGCTGGATGCCGAATTGAGGAGGGAGGGTGAGCTCCAAGCCGAGCGCGGCAAGCTCTGCGGTGATCTCGAAAAACTCGCTCGACAGGAGCGCGAACTCGCTCAGTTTCGGCGCGAATTGGAGAAGCTGAGTGGCTCGGAGGAGTTCGACCCCGAGTACCGGTCACTCGCGGACGAGGTGCAGAAGCTCCGCCAGCGATTGACCGAACTCGTCTTCGATTCAGCACGCCGTGACGCACTCGAGCGACGGCGGCGCGAACTCGAGCCGGTTCGGCAGGAGCAATTGGAACTCCGCGACGCGCGGACCGCTGTGCAGCACCTCGCTGAACGCTTGAGCGAACTCGAACGCGAAATCACCACACTCGATACCGAACGGGCAAGTTTGGAGGCCGAACTGGCAGCCTGGTCCCCGCCAGAACGAGAATTGGAGCTCGTGCGCCGCGAACTCGAACAACTGAAGGCGCGCGAGCAGCGCGAAGAAGAGGAGATCGAGCGGTTGCAGTCCCAGCTCGGTGCAGTGCGGCAGCGCTTAGCCGATGCGGAAGCAGCTCAGGTTCAGAGCGAGCGCGTTTCGCGCGAACTCGATCGCTTGGCACATGAAATCGCTGTTCTCGAGGCACTCGACCGCGCTTTCGGTAAGCACGGGATCCAGACGATGGTCTTCGAGAACATCTTGCCGGATCTTGCCGAGGCCGCGAACGCGATTCTCGACCGCTTGCCCGGCAATACGCTCCGCATCGACTTCGCTACGCAACGGGACAAAACCAGCGGAGACGGCGCGATCGAGACGCTCGACATCCTGATCAGCGACGAGTTCGGCCAGCGCCCGTACGAGCTGTACAGTGGCGGTGAGGCCTTCCGCATCAACTTCGCACTGCGCGTGGCCTTGAGCCTACTGCTCGTCGAGCGAGCAGGACGCCGCCTCGAGACACTGGTCATCGATGAAGGATTCGGCACACAAGACGCCAAAGGGCGCGAAGGGCTGATGCAGGCTCTCCAGTCCGTCCTAGATCGCTTCGCGCTGATCCTCGTCATCACTCATCTGGAGGACCTCAAGGAGCAATTCCCACAGCGGATCGAGGTGTACAAGACGTCTGGTGGATCCCGGGTCACCGTCATCCGCTGAGCGCGACCGGACGAGCCGACGCCGACCGATACAGGTCGACTATACTCGGAGCAGTGGAACCCACGCCGAGCAGTCGCTTTCATCCGAACGAGGGTATCCGATGCGGTACTGGCAGGATCTTCGCTCAAGATGGATGTCGCTTCTCCTCATGATCGTCGGTTTGGTGCTCCTCGGCCAAAGCAGCGCAGCCGCGAGTCCGCGCGTCTATCTCGTCGAGATCGATG
>DAOTYK010000238.1:0-5231 GCA_034434855.1 Thermomicrobium sp. | reverse complement strand
GGAACGCGCGCCGGCCTGATCAGCGGGCTGCTGTCCTGCTGTGTTGCGCAGTGCCGAGGCGCCCGCACCGGCGAGGCGGAGGACCTGCGGCGCAGCGCGGTCGGGTGCTGCCTGCCCCCTGGTCCACCAGGGCGGGCATGATCCACCTGGCTGCTGTGCCAGCGCACGGTCCGTCCCACCAGAGCCAGCGGTCACGTTGCGGGCGACCATGCCACTCGCCTGTCGATCCCCCACGTGTCCTCCGCGGGGCGAGGCACCCCGAGGCAGGCGAGCGGCAGAGGGGCCGCCCTGAGCAGCGCGTTCCTCCGGGGCGACAGCAAAGGCGTGCACAGCCGGCGCCGCTCCGGATGTTCGCCTCCTGTCGCTGCGCCCGTGTTTCTGGTCTAGCGGGGGCGCTGAAGCGGCCGGGCGAGCAATTCGTCCCAGGTCGCCAGCTCACCGCCGAGTTCGCGCTGCCGCGCCTCGGCCATGCTCGGGTCGGCGAAGGCCGCGATCCCCCAACCCATCGGCGAGCGGATACCGGAACTCACCAGGTATCGGGCAGTGGAGGCATCCATCCAGGTTTGGCTTTCGAAATCATGCACCCAGATGGCTGCCCAGGCTGGGGAATGCTTCTGTCGGTACGTGAGCAGGCAGCCGATATCGTCGAAGAGCGTCGTGTCGCCGTTCGCCATCACGGCAGCAGCCGCAAAGCGCCGATCGGAAATGATCATTCCGCACTCACTGCAGACATCGCGCCCGAAGCGGATTTCCGGTGGGGTGAGTCCTTTCTGGCGTCGGCACGCTCCTGCCGAGAGGCTTCCCAAGAGCACCACGAGAAACAGCCGACGGGTCATCGCGACACCTCCCGGCGCAGAACGATGTAGGCCAAACCGGTGCCCGCCGCGATCCAGAGAAGGAGCATCGCTGGCAGCAGGATCCAGAGACTGGCCCCGAACCGTTCGTCGGCATAGAGCCCGGCCGGTCCGAGCAACTCCAAGGTGCCAGCGAGCAAGCGCAGTGCGGCGATACGATAGGTCTCCACCGGGTTGCCCAGCGCGATGGCCAGGAGCCAAGCCGGGGGGAGACGGACAGCCAGCGCAGTTCCCATGAGCCCCAAGTCGCCGAGCAGGACGAGGAGGAGCCAGGCACCGAGGCCGAGGCTCGCGGCGGTGCTGGTGCGGGCACAGCGACTGGAGAGCAAGAGCCCGAGCGCGAGGGAAGCCCACGCCAGCAGCACGGTCAAGCCGGCCAGGATGAGGAAGGCGAAGGGATCGGTGGCGCCCACGAGGAGGAGCACCACGGAACTCGCCCCGAAGCCGACGAGCACAGCAGCCGCCAGCGCTGCTCCCATGCCCAGCGCCTTGGCCAGAAAGAAGGTCGCTGTGCTGATCGGTTGCGTCAGCCAGAACTCGAGCGCGCCCCGCTCCCGGTCTCCCGCGATCGCGAGCGCTCCCAAAGTGATTCCCATCAAGGGGACGAGCAGGAGCATAAGGTTGACCAGACTCGCGGCTGTGCGCCCGAAGCCGCTCACTGGGCTGGCAGCACCGGTCAGGTAGACCAGCAGCGACAAGACGAGACTCAGAGTGAGAAGCGCGAGCGCATCGGCCACGAACCAGCGGTTGCGGAACGCATCGCGGAGCTCTTTCTGGGCCAGGACGACGAACGCCTTACCACTCATCGGAGTCCTCCAAGCGGAAGTCGCGGACGCGGATACCGACGCGGGCGAGCAGGAAGAAAGGCTCGGCTTTGCGCTCCCGAGTGACGAGGACACGCACCTCGTGGCCCACGCGGTAGGCGAGGAAGCCGTGCGCACTCAAAAGGTGCGTCGCTGGCTGCAGCGCTTCTTCCTCCAGCTGGAGGACGAGAAGTTGCTGCACATCCTGCTTCGGCTGGAAGACCGACCGCGACTCCGCGACGAGGCGGCCGTCCTGCAAGCGGAGGACGCGGGTAGCCAACCGCCAGACATCGTCCGGCCGGTGAGAGGCGAAAACGATGGTCCGCCCCTCGTCGCGCAATCGCTCGAGCACAGCGAGGAGATCCTCGCGAGCGGTGGCATCGAGGTTGGCGGTCGGTTCGTCGAGCAAGAGCAGTGGGGGATCACCGATGGTGGCGAGGACGAGCGCGAGGCGCTGCTGCATCCCGCCGGAGAGGGTACGCATCGGCTGGTGCCAGGCCTGCTCGAGTCCGAAGGTTTTCAGGCGTTCCCAGGCGCGCTCGAGCGGTTCACCGCGCAACTCAGCGATCGTGGTCACCAATTCCCCGACCGGCAGATCGAGCAGCGGCAGCTGCTGCGGTACGTAGCCGATGCGCGCCCGCACGGCCGGGCCATCGCGGAGAGGCGAGCGACCGAAGACGGAAACCGTTCCCTCGTAGGTGGTACGCCCGAGCAAGCAACGCAGGATGGTCGTCTTCCCTGCCCCGTTCGGCCCCCAGAGAGCGACCGCCTCACCGGGCTGAACCGCGAAGCTGACCTCGTCCAGCACCATGCGTTCCCCGTAGCGCTTGCGGAGCTGGTGGACCTGGATCACCGGTGCGACCGCGGCGCTCTCCTGCTCGACATCGGCCTGCTCTGGTGCGAGGCGGGCGATAGGGGGCGTAGAGGCGACTGGCGCTCCGACCAGAGCGAGCGCCGGGCGTGGCCGTCGAAACGCCACAACGAGCGACAGCAAGGCGAGCCCGAGGACAGCCAGGGAGAGGAATGCGCGGTAAGGGGCTGGAGCTGGCGGGTCCCAGGGAACGGCTGGCCAGGGTGTCGGGGCTACCAGCGGGGATGGATCGGCCAGTCGCGGTGGCGGCTGGAAGAGCGGGACAGCCCGAGCGGCGAGATCGAGTGCCATCGCCGCGATGCTGAAGCGGAAGAAGGCGAGGAGCGGCGCGCGATCAGTGAGCGTGCTGGAGAGTGCCCGGCTCTCGTACGGGATGTCACCGATGCCGTCGCGGTCGGCATCGTAACCGGCATAGTCGCTCCAGAAGTTCCCGCGTCCATTTTCCTCCCAGGAGAGATGCTGGAGCGTCCCACCACCTTGCGGAACAGCCTGCTCGATGTTCTCGAGCATCGTATTGCCAGCGATCACGTTGTGGCGGGTCGCCGGGCTGACGAGGAGCCCGATATCGTTGTAGGCGATCCAGTTCCCGCTGATCCGATTGACGACATTTTCGGAGATCGGGGAGTTGTCGATATAAAGGCCGACTCGATTCCGCAGCATCAGGTTCCCTTCCACCAGGGCCCCATCCGTCTCCTTGAGCGCCAGCCCGTACCCAGAGGGGCCGCGGTTGTGCCAGAAGAGGTTGCCGCGAACGATCATGCGCGCGCCGTACATGAGGTAGAGGCCGACCGAGTTGTCGCGCAGGACGTTGCGCTCGATCGTGCTGTCGTTGGAATACATGAAGTGAATGCCGTAACGGCCGCGCTCGACCAGGTTGCCCTGCACGAGCGCCCCGTCGGAATACCAGACCAGCACGTCCCGGCTGTCCTGCACATGATTGCCGACGACGCGGGCGCGTGGGCTGTACCAGAGCTTGATCCCGTCACCACGTTGTGGTTCGGGAAGCGGTTTGCCGACGACGAGATTTTCTTGCACGAGTCCGTCGGGAGCATCGAGCAGCTGGATGCCGAAGAGGCTGTCGAGCACCTGGTTGCCGACGATGCGCGCCTGCGCTGCCGTGACCAGGATCCCGGAGTCCTCGCGATCGTGGCTGGTGCCGCTGCCGCGGACCACGAATCCCTCGAGATGCACCGCCGGCGCTGCCACATGGACGACGGTACCTCGTCCACCGCCTTCGATGATCGGCCAGTCCTCGCCGAGCAGCGTCACGGGGCGATCGATCACCAGCGGCCCAGGATAGTACCCACCGCGCACGCGAATCACTGCGCCAGCCGGTGCCGCGGCGATCGCGGTCGCGAGATCGCGCTGTGGGCAGTCCGGGCAGATGAGAATCTCCCCGGGATCGGTGGCCTGAACCGGGCCGAGCGGCGTCAGCAGGAGCGCGAGTGCTGTGGCGAGGACGAACCGGCGCATCGTCTCACCCCCGTTGCGCTGGCGCGCGCAGGCGAGCGACGATGCCGACCAGCGCGCTCGCGGCGGCGAGGACGGCGAGGTAGAGGCCACTCCCGAAGCGGGTCTCCACCACGAACTGCCCGACGCGACCGGTGCCGAGGACGGGTGGGGTAAAGGGACGGATGGCGCTGGAGAGCGCAGCCGTGGGATCGAGGTGGTGCCCGAAGTACCAGAGCCAGTACTGGAGGTCAGCGATGAAGACCAGCGGGAAGATGACGACGAGGATCGCGACGAGGGCGGTCCAGCGGCGCCGCAGGAGACCAGCGAGGAGCGCCACCAGGGCGAGCGCGAGGACACCGTACGGGGCGATGGCCCGCTCGAAGGGGGCAGCGTCCTCCAGCTTCATCATGCCGATGTAGTGGTTGAGGCCATTGACCTCTTGGACATCGCCGGTGAGTTTTGTGAGGTAGATCCAGACGCGGAGTCCGCCCGGGTATTGAGGAGCGAGCAAAGTCATATGCCAGTAGGGAAGAAAGAGCGAAAGCGCGAGTGCTGCTGCTGCGAGGAAGAACGGGATGCGATCGCCGACGCGCGCGATCACCCGCGCGATCGCTTGGCTGATACTGGCTTGGGCTGGGGCCCGAATGGTGATGCCGGTCATGGTTCCGATCCTTTCTCGACTCGATGGTTTGCTAGTTACCGGTCGAAGTGGGGCTGAGGGAGACCTCCCTCAGCCCCACCGCTGCGGGATCAGGTCGGCTTCACCAGGAAGTAACCCATCATCTCGAGATGCAGGGCGGAGCAGAACTCCGTGCAGTAGAACGGGAAGGTTCCCGGGATGTCGGCCTTGAAGCGGATGGTCTGCGTCTCGCCCGGCTCGAGGCTGAGGTTGATGTTGTAGCCACCGAGGGCGAACCCGTGCGTGGCATCCTTGGCACGCTCGATGTTGGTGAGGTGCCAGATGACCTCGTCCCCCTGCTCCACCTCGATCAGATCGGGGCGAATCTGGCTGCGCAGGAGCACACCCCAGATCTCGACCGTCTTGCCGCGGCGCTCGATCCGCTCGTCGCCCACCTTGAGCACGGCGTTCGGATCGACGCTGTGCGTGTGCGGGTTCCAGCCGACCTCAGGGTAGATGTCCCACGACTTGATCCGCTCCCGCTTGATGATCTGGGCATAGTGCGGTTCGCCGATGCCGATCGGGCAATCGTAGAGGACTCGCATCGGCTGATTCGGGGCGATCGAGACCAG
>DAOTYK010000237.1:0-1557 GCA_034434855.1 Thermomicrobium sp. | reverse complement strand
AGGCCAGTCGCCGGACTCGTAGGCGCGCACGAGCTGCAGGATGCGACCGAGTGGTCCGCGCTGTTCGAGGAGCGCAGCGACCACTTCGCTGGCGAGCGGCAGCGGAGCGAGCGCTGCCTCGAGGGGTCGATCGAGGGCAGCGTCGAGCACCGAGAGCAGTCCGGTCAGGAAGGCTGTCTCGCGCGACGCCGAGCCGATCGCTCCAGCGAGGAGTTCGCATAGGCGAGCTCGCAGAAGGGCGGTACGGACGAGTTCGACTGGCTTGCTCTCCACGCCGGCCAGAACGAGCAGCGTGACCCACGCTGTCACGTTCCGTATTCCGAGGACGAGCAGCGCCTGCCGGAGCGATTCGATCCGGCTGCGCCGCGCGAACCAGACACTGTTGACCAGCTTGAGCAGTTTGTAGGCAAGACGGACGTCCTGAGCGAGGAGCTGTTCGATCTCCTCGAAGTCGATCGCTGGATCGGCCAGACGGGAAAGCAGGAGCAGCGCTGCATCGGACACTGGTCGCTGGTATCCCCGCACGATGAGCGGTCGGAAGAGGAAGGGGCCTTGGAACAAATCGACGCCGGCGTCACGGCACACCGCGAACTCGTGATAGGTTCGAATGTCCGAGACGAGAACGCGCAAGGTGCCGGACCGGGAGGAGGCAAGCGGTGCGAGGAATTCCGCGAGCAGCGCTTCGAGTCGTGTGTGCCGCTCCTGGAGTCCTGTGGGATCCGGGAGCCGCACCCGGACGGCATCGACGTCATCGATCGAGGGTAAGTGCGTATCGAAAAGATCGAGTTCGAGAAGGATCTGACAGCCGCGGCGAGCGAGGCGGCGCAGGGCTTCGCGCACATCGCCGTGCAGATAATCTGCGAGCTCGACGAGCACCATCAGGCGATCGGCCGGAAGCAAGGTGACCAAATCAGGGGGCGAGCTGCTCAGAAAGGAAGCCGGAAAAGCGACGATGGCGGTGCGAGCACCGACCAGTTCGTCGAGCCCCAAATCCAGCAGGGTATCGAGAAAGCGCTCGGCGTCCTGCGTCGACGGTGCACCCGCCTTCCCGCCGGGTTGACCGTAGCGGAGTTCGTAGGCCGCCGTTTCCAAGTGGCGGTCGAAGACCGGTTGTCGAGCGATGAGTATCTAGCGGACCGGCATTCATGCAGCCAATGCTGACTCGATCTCGCGGGCGAAGGCCAGAGCATCCACGTACGCAGAGCTGAGGAGCGACGGGCGAAGTCCGCTTGCCGGCAGGCGCAGCCAATCGCCTCGCTCGTAGGCGAGCACGATGTCGAGGACGAGACCGAGCTCGCCTTCCCGACGGAGCAGCGCAGCCGAGAGCTCGTCAGCGAGTGGGAGGGCTCCGACGAGGTCGGACATCGGCTGATCGAGCAGGGCATCGAGGACCGAGAGCAGTCCCACCAGGAAGGCCGATTCGCGGCTGGTTCGCCCGCGTGCGGCGGCGACGAGTTCAGCCATGCGCGCACGGACGATCGCCAGGGTCAGCAACTCCTGAGGCTTGTCGGGAATGTCCGCCATGAGCAGGAGCGTCACCCAAGCGGAGACCAGACG
>DAOTYK010000236.1:0-2223 GCA_034434855.1 Thermomicrobium sp. | reverse complement strand
GGAATCTGATCTTTGAGCCCGAAATCCTGATACTGCGTCACAAAGCGCACCGCGTCCGCACCGGCAAAGAAGGCCCAGACAGCATCAGGTTGGAGCTGTTGGATCCGCTGGAGGAACGGTGCAAAGTCGCTGGTGTCGAGCGGTGGATAGACCTCACCGGCGATCTCGCCACCTGCCTTTTGGAACGCCGCCTTGGTTGGCTCCGCTTTTTCGTGTCCAGCGGCATAGTCGGGCGCCATGAAGGCGAGTCGCTTGTAGCCGAGCTGTTCGAAGGCGTACCGCCCCAGCGGCCAGTCGTTTTGGCCGCTGGCGAACGAGACGCGGAAGATGAAGGGACTGCGTCGCTGCGGGTCGCGCGTGATCGCTTGCGCACCGGCATTGTCGATGATCGTGGGAACTCCGGCCTGGTGAATGTAGTCGCGGCAAGCGAGTGCGACACCGCTGTGGATGTATCCGATGATGAGGTGCACTTTGTCGCGTTCGACCAGTTGCTTGGTCTTGGTCAGGCCTTGCTCCGGATTGGAGGCGTCGTCTTCTTGGACGAAGGTGATCGTGCGTCCTGCCACCTTGTTGTCGATCGACTCGAAGTAGAGCTGGATCCCGCGGGTCAGGTTTTCGGCCAGTGCCGCAAAGACGCCCGTATAACCGTGGATGAGGCCGATGCGGATCGGTTCCGCTGCGGCCGCCGGTGTGACGACGACGGTCGGACTTGCCGCCGCAGCCGGCGTCGGTGTTGCGGGTGGGGGAGTCGGTGTGGCTGCTGCCGGGGTCGGCGCCGCTGGCGCAGTGGTCGGCGTCGGTGTTGCGCCGCCACCACCGCAGGCCGCCAGCAGACTACCGAGTGCTGCCGTCCCGATTCCCACGATGACTGTTCGCCGTCGAACCGGCCGACGGAAGAGGTGCTGGAAATCACTGCGCTCCATCGATCTCCTCCTCGCAACGCGACTGACCCGTTCCCTCATACGCTCGATCATCGCTGGATCGTCCCGGTGGGCCGGTGGGGTCGTTCTCGCACTGGCCCACCGGTGTCCGCTCGCTCAGACGCCGACCGTCACCTTTTCTGGTGTCCCGTAGGTGTAGAACGATTCCGGCATGGTCGATGCGCCGAGCCACACCGTACTCGAGTAAAGATCCGACTCGTGGGACACATCCCACACCACGGTCTGCCAGTTGGGGTCGAAAATCAGGTATCCTGCGTCACCCCACAACTCGACGCGGTTTCCGCCTGGCTCGAAGACGTAGAGGAACATGGCTTGGGTCGTGCCATGCTTCCCAGGACCAGCCTCGATCTTGATGCCCCAGTCTCGGCAAGCGTCGGCCACGTCGTAACAATGTTGCGGGTATCCGTACCAGTACGCGATGTGGTGCAAGCGATTCCCCTGGCCAGTTCCGTCGCGCATGACTGCGATCTCGTGGACGAGCGGGCTCACCGAGAGCCACGATCCGACCTTCTTCCCGTCACCGCCGATCTTGGTCTCGCGCAGCTTGAAGCCGAGATAGTTCCGAAGGAACGCTTCGTGGGTCTCGACATCGCTCACGAAGCAGTTGATGTGATCGAGCCGGCGCACGGGTACACCATCCAGCGGTCGGCGCTGGGGCCGGTTCTTGAGTGCACTGCGCTGGTCCTCGGGTGCTTGGTAGTACTCGAGATCCCAGATCAACTCCATGCGGTGACCATCTGGCATGCGGAAGCGGTAGGCACGTCCAGCGCCGTATTCGCTTTCCTGCCAGCCGAGTCCGAGCCCAGCTGCCTCGATGGCTGCTGCAGCTTCGTCCAGCAGGTCGGGTGCCGAGACGCGCCAAGCGGCGTGCCCGAGTCCGGCTTGCGGTGCCTCCGTCAGCTTGAGCGTCCAAAGGAACCAGTCCTCGTACGCCCGTAGGTAAACCGATTGACCCTCCTGATGAACGACGCTCATCCCGAGGAGTTTTGTAAAAAACCACAGGCTCTCGTTTGGCTTGGGTGTATACAGCTCGACATGGGCGAGCTGTGCGACGACCGGGACACGGAGATCCGCCATGACTCCACCTCCCTGAGTGGTTCGACCCCCGACCTCACCGTTCGCGACCGTTCGGTTCCCACACCCATGTCGCGTCTCGCCAACCGTCGAGGTCGTACTGGCTGAGGCACTCGTCGACGAGCGCTTTCCACTGCTGCATGAAGCCGCGTCGCTCCGCCCACTGGAGCGGGTCGAGGTACTTCTGCTCGTGGTTGCCGGCATAATT
>DAOTYK010000235.1:0-4067 GCA_034434855.1 Thermomicrobium sp. | reverse complement strand
CTCGCCTTCGTCGTCCTCTTCGGCATGGCGAACGGGATGATTACGATCGTGCGAGCGGCTCGCCCCGCCGAGTTGTTCGGCAGTGCGGCCTACGGTGCGATCGCCGGGGCTATGACCTTGCCCGTCACGCTCGCTCGCGCGGCCGCGCCGCTCGGTGCCGGCCTCCTCTACACCGCTCTCGGTCGCTACCAGCCGATCTGGCTGGCCCTCGTGGTCGTCGGAGCGCTCTCGGCTGGCGCTGCCTGCCTGGCCGAGACTACCGCACGTGGCTCGTTGCTCGGTACCGCCCGCTCACCCCAGACGGAGAAGCGCCTCGCGCTGGAACGATCGTCGACCGACGCGCAGGAGTGATACCGCGATCCCCCAGACCACCAGGGATCCCGACAGTGCCAGCCGCCAGTCGAGCAAGAAGAGTCCACTCGCTTGCGCGACGATCAAGCCGATGAGTGGGATCGCGACCAGCCCGCTCAGCTGCGAGACGTCCTGCATCCCACGGACGCGCGACGAGATGAGGACGACGATGCTCAGACCGAACACGGCCACACCCGGTCCACCGAGATAGGCCAGGATGAGCCAGGAAGGGCTGGGGAGGAGCGGTGGGCCGATCCCGCTGACCGCAACTGCCAGGAGGGCCGCGATCGTCGCGCCGATCCAGTCGACCAGGCTGGCCGGGAGGGCGGCCGCCAGCACTTTGCCCAAGAACAACTCCACGTCGCGCACCGGCGTGACCAGCAGCGCTTCGAGCGTCCGTCGTTCCCGCTCCCCAGCGATCCCGTCAGCCGCGATCACCATGGTCGTGGCGAGGGGAACGATCAGGATCAGCGGCGCGAACTGGTAGCTGAAGAACAAGACCGCCAGCTGCTGTCCCGGATTCAGTGCCTGGAAGCGCTCGCGTTCGGCAGCTGGCAGCGCCCGGAGCATCCGCTCCAGGTCCTGTGCATCGCTTTCGTCGATCGGCAGGAAACGGGCCAAGAGCCCGATCGCGACCGGCATGAGCACGAAGAAGACGAGTGGCGCGAGCACGAGCGGCAAAAACACCGTCCGGCTCCGGCGCACGGCCAGAAGGTCCTTGCGGACGATCGCGAGAATCCGACGCCAGTGCACCGGTCACCTCCTCTCGGCCCTTTGGTGCAGGGCCAAATAGACGTCCTCCAACGAGGGGGTCCGCACGCTCACGCCGTACACCGCGATTCCTCCGGCGACGAGTGCCGCGACCAGTTCCGGAACCTGCCGCCGCGTCACGCGCTCGACGGTGAGCCGCCCCGGCTCGGGCTCCAGTCGCGCGACTGCGCCACATCGCTCGAGGAGCGCCAGTGCTTCGGCTCCTCGTTCCGGATCGACCTCCAGAGAAAGCCGTGCCGGTACGCCCAGCGCAGCGGCGAGTTCGTGTGGCGGCCCCTCCACCAGGAGGCGACCCCGTTCCAGGATGATCACCCGGTCGCACAACCGCTCGGCCTCGTCCAGGTTATGCGTCGCCAAGAGGATGGTCCGTCCCTCGCGGCGTCGCTCGGCGATGAGTTCGCGCACCTGGTGCGCCGCCACCGGATCGAGCGCCGTCGTCGGCTCGTCGAGGAGCAAGAGTTCGGGGTCGTGCAGCAGGCAGCGGGCCAGAGCCAAGCGTTGCCGCATGCCGGCGCTGAACGTCGCCACGCGCCGGTCAGCGACGTCAGCCAGGCCGAACTGCTCCAGGAGGAGGGGGATCCGGTGGCGTTGCACGGCTGGTGGGACATCGTAGAGATCGGCGAAAAACGTCAGGATTTCCCGCGCTGTCAGTCGCTCGTCGAGCCCGACCTGCTCGCCCACCACGCCGGTGCGCGCCCGGATCGCCTCTCCGGCGACTGCCGGTTCCATGCCGAAGACCCGGATCGTTCCGCCGTGCGGGGCGAGCAACCCGAGGAGCAAACGGAGTGTCGTCGTCTTCCCTGCTCCGTTGTGCCCGAGCAGGCCGACGACTTCCCCCGCGGCGACCGTGAAGTCGATACCAGCCAGGGCAACGACCTCCCCGAACCGCCGCTCGAGCCGCGAGACGACGATGATCGGTCCGTCTTCTCTGTCTGCCTGCTGGCTGCCGATCGCGCGCCTCCCTCGGCGAGCGGTGTGAACTCTGCCGAATTCTCCTCGCCGGCCGGTGTCTCGGCAACCTGGTCACCGATCAGTCGGCCACTGGCTGGATTGGATGGTGCCGATTGGCTGTTGCCAAAGCGCTCGTCGTGCCCCAGGCTTGATGGGTGTGAGAGAGGAGGGGAGCTATGGATCGTCCGCGATCGGAACGACGTGGATTCGAGGTGAGCCCGCTGACCATCGCGCTGGCCGGCGTGATGATCGCGGTCGTCTTCGTGGCGACGCGCTTCATTCAGGTCCCGATCCCCAGCGGATACATCCACTTGGGAGATATCGCCATCTACACCGGTGCGTTCCTCTTCGGTCCGATCGTCGGTGGCGTCAGCGGCGCCTTCGGTCCTATGCTCGCTGACTTGACCAGTGGGTATGGTCAGTACGCGCCGGCGACGCTCGTGCTGCACGGGCTGCAAGGTTTCCTGGCTGGATGGATCGGCTGGCGAGCTGGTTTCTGGCGCATGGTCCTCGCGACGGTCTTGGGCGGCGCGATCATCGTCGCCGGGTATTTCCTGTGGGAGATCGCTGCCCTGCGCATCGGGTTGGCGACGGCCACGGCGAATCTCCCCTTCAATCTCTGGCAGGTGACCACCGGTGCCATCGGCGGGATCGCGCTCACCATCTTCTTCCGGCGGACCTATGCGGTCGCGCTGGCCCAGCTTCGGCCGGCCCGTTTCCGCCGCGAAGCGTAACCGTTCCGGTACGCTGCGAGCCGGTGCCCTGATGCTGAGCGGCTGATCGGATCGAGCTGGCATGCAGAGTGACCCGCACTCGCTGGCGGGCGAATGTGAGCCGACCGCCTGCGATCCCATTCAGTTCGCTGTGCGGGCCGAGCGCTTCACCTATCGCTACCCCAGCCTGGAGTCCGCGGACCCAGCCGAGCCAGCGCTCGAGGATCTGTCCTTCGTGATCCCGGCCGGGCAGCTCGTCGGCCTCGTCGGGGCGAGCGGCAGCGGGCTCACCACCCTGTGCCGGGCGCTCGCTGGTATCGTGCCGCACGAGACCGGCGGTGTCGTGCGCGGTTGGCTCGAGGTTGCCGGCAGCGAGACGACGAGCGTGTCGCCCGCTGATCTCGCCGAGCGCGTCGGCATCGTCTTCGAGGATCCCGAGGCCAACCTGATCGGTCTCTCCGTCGCGGAAGAAGTCGCGTTCGCGTTGGAACTCCGCGGTGACCCGCCGGAGGAAGTGGCTCGGCGCGTGGACTGGGCACTCGCCGTCGTCGGCCTCGCGGCGTTGCGGGACCGGGGTGTGAGTCAACTCTCGGGCGGGCAGAAGCAGCGCCTGGCCATCGCCGTGGCACTCGCTCGCCAGCCAGCGCTCCTCGTCCTCGACCAGCCGGCAGCTCAGCTCGATCCGCTCGGCAAGCAGGAGATCCAACGGGCACTGGCCAAATTGGCCACCCAGCCGGAACGTGCCCTGACCATCGTGCTGGCCGAGCGCGATGGCGATTTCCTGCTCCCACTCGTCGACCGGTTGCTCGGGCTGGCCGGTGGGCGCCTCGTGCTCGACGCTGCCGCGAGCGCGGCCTTCGCTGACCCCGCTCGCCTCGCCGAACTCGGGATCGATCCGCCCCAGCTGGCGCTGCTCGCCGCTGCGCTCGCGCCGGTGCTCGGGAGCACGCCGTTGCCCGTCTTCCGCACGGTCGAGGATGCTCGCGTCTTTCTCGCTCGCACTCGAGTGGTGGAGGCGAGTCGGGCGCACCGCCCCCCTGCGGCGAGACCTGATGGGGACCGGGCCTCGCAGCCCACTCCCTCCTCGGCAGGCGTGTCCGGGGCCGCGGCGGGAGCATCGATCGAACCCATCCTCCAACTCGAGCGGGTCTCCTTCCGCTACGCCGATGGGCCGCTGGTGCTCCAGGACATCGACCTGACCGTTGCTCCAGGAGAGATCGTCGCTTTGGTCGGCCCCAATGGATCGGGCAAGACCACGCTCGCTCGCCACGTCATCGGTGC
>DAOTYK010000234.1:0-5312 GCA_034434855.1 Thermomicrobium sp. | reverse complement strand
GGACCGATCAACACGTTGCGTCCGATCCGTACCCCGGGCGGCACGACTGCATTACGCCCGACCAGCGTGATTCCGGTATTCAGCCGACTGGGCTCCAACCAGTTCGGGGTATTGTCGTCACCCCAGCCCAGATACGCGTTGGCGCCGATGGTCACGTGCTTGTCGATGATGCAACGATCGACGACCGCTCCGGGCCCGATCACCGAATCGTTCATCACGATCGAATCGCGCACCACCGCTCCCGGCTTCACCATCACGCCGGGCGAGAGGATCGACCGAATGACAGTCGCACCGTCCACGATGCACCCATTGGAGAGCAAGCTCCGGATCACCGTCGCTCCTTCGAGAATCTTGGCCGGTGGACGCTCCTCGCTGCGGGTATGAATCCGCCAGTTGGGGTCGTAGAGATTGAGCTTCGGCTCGTCCTCCAGGAGTGCCATGTTCGCTTCCCAGTACGACTGCACGGTTCCGACATCCTGCCAGTAGCCGTCGAAGCGATAGCTCGCCACCCGAGCCGCCCGAATGAGATAGGGGATCACATCGCGGCCGAAATCGATGAACTCGGGTGCATCCGGGTGGTCGCGCGTGAACAGATCCAGTAGGAGATCCCGCCGAAACAGGTAAATTCCCATGGACGCGAGATTCGAGCGCGGTCGTTCCGGCTTCTCCTCGAAATCGATCACCCAACCGTCCTCAGCGACGATCACGATGCCGAAGCGGGAGGCTTCGGGCCAATCGACGGGTTGCACTGCGATCGTCACATCAGCGCTGCGCTCGCGATGTTGGGCGATCATCGGTCGGTAGTCCATCGCATAGACATGATCACCCGCTAAGATCAGCACATCGCGGTAGGGACGCCGCGAAATGTAAAAGAGGTTGTGATACACCGCATCGGCTGTGCCCCGATACCAGCCGGACGTGGAGCGTCCCAGATACGGCTGCAGGATCACCACACCGCCATTGCGCTCGCGATCGAGATCCCAGGGACGGCCGTGACCGATATGCTCGTTCAGCGAGTGTGGACGGTATTGCGTCAAGACGGCCACATCGTACAAGCCCGAGTTCACACAGTTGGAGAGGGCGAAGTCGATGATACGGTATTTTCCTCCGAACGGAACCGCTGGCTTCGCGCGCTGGCGCGAGAGAATGCTCAAACGCTCTCCTTGCCCTCCAGCGAGGATCATCACCGCGACGTCGCTCATCGCGTCCTCCCGCCCCAGCTTGACCGTTCCCGCGTGTATCATAGCCCGACAGGCAGGCACACCGAGAGGGGTACCGGTGCGACCATTCTTGCGGAGACGGAACACGCAAAACCAGTCCAGCACCCACGAATCGCCGAGCGTTCCTGACGGCCTCTGGCTCAAGTGCTCCCGTTGTCGCGATCTCCTGTACGTGCGGGAATTCGAGCGAAACCAGCGTGTCTGCCCACGCTGCGGTTTTCATGCGCGACTCAGCGCACGGGAGCGGATCACCGTGACCGTCGATCCTGGCTCCTTCACCGAGTGGGATGCACACGTCGTCACCGACGATCCGCTGCAATTCGTCGCGCTCGGCGAGCCATACCCAGCGAAGATCAGCGAGGCTCGCACCCGATCCGGTGAGCCTGAGGCACTCGTCACGGGCGCAGCCACCATCGAGAACATTCCGGTCGCCATCGCCGTCGCTGAGTTCGGCTTCCTCGGTGCGAGCATGGGTTCCGTTTTCGGCGAAAAGTTCGCTCGTGCCGCGGAACGTGCAGCGGTGGAGCGACGAGCGTTCGTCGTCTTTGCGAGTTCAGGTGGCGCACGCATGCACGAGGGAATCTTCTCGCTCTTCCAGCTGCCGAAGACGATCGTTGCCGTCGAAGCTCTTGCAGAGGCGCGCCTGCCCTTCATCAGTGTCCTCGTCGACCCTTGCTACGGTGGTGTCACCGCCAGTTTCGCCACCGTGGCCGATGTCATACTGGCCGAGCCTGGCGCGATGATCGGATTCGCTGGCCCACGCGTCATCGAGCAAGTGACGCGTCAAAAGCTTCCTCCAGGTTTCCAGACGGCCGAGTTCGCGCTCGAACACGGGATGGTAGATATGGTCGTTCCTCGGCAACGGATACGCGCGGTGTTGGCCTCGCTCATCCGGACGCTCGCCGGATCCCCGCTCGTTTCGCTGACCAGCGACACCATGCGGCAGGAGGTGGGGGAATGACCAGCTTGACCGCATGGGACCGTGTTCAGCTCGCGCGACATCCGGCGCGCCCCCACACGCTCGACTATATCGCCGAACTGATCGAGGATCCGCAAGAGCTGCACGGTGACCGGCTTTTCCGGAACGATCCGGCCATCGTCGCAGTGCTCGGGCGCTTCCGTGGGCAACCGATCCTCGTCCTCGGCCATCAAAAAGGAACGACGACCGCAGAGAATATCGCGCACAATTTCGGGATGCCGCGTCCCGAAGGATACCGCAAAGCGATTCGCCTCATGCAACTCGCCGAAAAATTCCGCCTGCCGGTTCTGACCTTCGTCGATACGCCAGCCGCCGATCCAGGACTCGAATCGGAGGAACGAGGTCAAGCATGGGCCATCAGTGCGTGCTTGCAAACGCTCCTCCGTTTGACCGTCCCGACTATCGCCGTCGTCATCGGAGAGGGTGGGAGTGGCGGAGCGCTCGCGCTGGCCGTCTGCGATCGACTGCTGATGCTGGAAAACGCGATTTTCGCCGTCGCATCACCCGAAGCCTGTGCCGCGATCCTTTGGCGTGATGCCGGACGAGCACCCGAGGCAGCCGCCGCGATGCGGATCACTGCTCCGGAACTTCACCGTTTCGGCATCGCTGACGAGGTGATCCCCGAACCGACCCCGGCACACCTGGACGCGCCAGGCACGATTCGCCGGGTCGGCGATGCGGTCGAGCGCTACCTGAGCGAGCTCCACGACTTGTGGAACCGACACGGAACCGATGCAGCACGGCACTTCCGTTGGGCACGCTTTCGCGCCATTGGGGTGTGGCGCGAGGAAGCCTTGTCGAATGAATAGAGACTCTGCCCGAGCGTTGGCCGTGCTCGCCCGACTCAACTCCCCTTGACTGGAATACGGCGCACCCGTCCGGGTGCCGCCTTGGGCAGACGAACGACGAGTATGCCATTCTCGTAGCGGGCTTCGGCTCGTTCCGGATCGACGGGGCTGGGCAACTCGAGCGTACGTTGAAACCGACCGAAGCGACGCTCGCGACTGATCCATTGCCCATCCACCGAGGGTTCCCGCACCTCGCCGCGGAGAACGACGCGATCGTCCTCGACGACGAGGTCCATCGCGGCCGGCTCCACCCCTGGTATCACAGCGTAGATCAGGTATGCGTCCTCGAGCTCGGCAACGTCCACCGGTACACCCACGCCAGCCACCATCGGCCCGGATCGCTCACCCCGGAGCCCATAGGCCTGTTCGAAGAGTTCACGCCAGGGAAAACCCTCCGCCCAGGGGTCGAAGGATCGTCTGCCCGCCACGTTCCCATCCTCCTGATCAGGATCCGTCATCGCCCCAGCAATCCGAGCGCCCGCACCACCGTGAGCCAGCGTCCGACCGGGCGACGCGACGCTTGCACGTAGCGGTACACGTGTGCCAGCCGATCGCTGGTGAAGATGCCGCGATAGCGGTTCCCGGTATCGACCACGGGGACCGCGGGGTGTCCGCTCGCCAGCATGCGGCGGTGCGCTTCGTACACCGACGTCTCCGGGCTCACGGCAGCGAAGCCTTCGTCCATCGCATCAGCAACGCGCATGAGATGCGCGACGTGCGCCAGCCGCACGATGCTTTCTCGCCACAGCATCCCCACGACTGTTCCGTCGCGGACGACAGCGACATCGCGTGGTCCCCCTTGCAGCGCATGGGACAGCGGCTGCTCGGGGTCGATTCCACCACCATCCCAGACGGCGAACTGCCCGACTGGAAGGCGTTGCAGGACCCGCTCCAGCTGAAGCGTCCGTTGCTCCAGCAAGGCAGCACCAGCCAGAAAAAGGCCGGCCAGCGGCAAAGTGGGCTCACGGAGCCACAGACCGAGCGGTAGCGTCACCAGGGCTACGAAATACCCCGTAATCAAGGAGATTCGTGTTGCACGTGCACGCTCGCTCACTACCGAGAGCCATGCCCGCAACAGCCGACCCCCGTCCATCGGGAAGGCAGGGATCAGATTGAACAACGCCAACAGGATGTTGCTGGCCATCGTCAGGATCAGCAAGCTGCCGACACTCGTCCCCGTCAGGAGACGAGCCACATCGGCGAGCGACGTCACCTCGTACAGAGCGAGGACAACGCTCACCACCGGCAAGAGCGCGAGTGCGATACCGAGATTGAGCACCGGACCAGCCAATGCAATCGCTGCCTCGCGACGAGGTGGGAGAGGTCCTTGCTCGATACGCGTGAGACCGCCGATCGGCAAAAGGACGACGTCACGCACGGCGAGACCGAAGCGATGCGCGACGACAGCGTGGGCAAGTTCGTGTCCAGCCACGCTCACGAAAACCGCCAGAAGCAAGAAGAGCCCGAAAAGTGTCCCTTCCAGCGGTTCTGGGCTCCGTCCCCCCCAATGCCAGAACACCCAGGGGACGAGGAGGAGCATGGTCGGGTGGATCCGCACCGCGACACCGCGGACTCTCACCACCGAGATCGCTCGCCCCACCGATGGACCCCAGTCGTCCAACTGCTCACCGGCGCTCATAGCGCCCTTCTCCCGATGATGTCGGCACACTTCGGCATCTTGTGAAGACCGATGCCCCGACCGGATTGTACCGGTCATCCACCGATGCGTCACGGTGTTCGGACATTCCATTCCGCGGTCGGATCGTAAACCACTAGTCCGTACGCATGCTGTCGTGTTTCATCCCTTGCATGCTCCGGTTGCGTGCAGTATCATCAGCAATGGGTTCCTCCGAACAGGCGACCTCCCCCGGACAGGTGCCGGTACGACCGGGCACGGGTCTGTATGTGCCCGAGCAGCAAAGGGGGGTGTTGCGTGAGACGAGTGGTCCAGCATGTCCTGAGCGTCGAGCAGTTCTCCCGCTCTTACCTCTTCGAGCTTTTCCACCGCGCCGATGCATTTTCGGCGCTTCCGCGGTATGAGTTCACCGACACAGCTCGCGGTGCCATCATGGCGACGCTTTTCTACGAGCCGAGCACCCGTACGCGGCTCAGTTTCGAGGCTGCCATGACGCGCCTCGGAGGGGCGGTCATCTCCGCCGAGTACGCAGCAGCGACCTCGTCCGCTGCCAAAGGAGAATCGATCGAAGACACAGCCCGGGTCGTTGCCGGGTATGCTGACCTCATCGTGATCCGCCATCCGGAAGC
>DAOTYK010000233.1:0-12342 GCA_034434855.1 Thermomicrobium sp. | reverse complement strand
GCGTCGTCATGGGTGCGGTGTCGGCGGACTGAGTGGTTCCTCTGCCGCGGGACCGACGATCGCCACCTGCAGACGTATTGGATCGAGGTACCGCACAGTGACGGCACGGACCATATCCTCGTCGATCGCCGCCAGGCGCTCGGGGAGCGTTTCGAGGTAATCCAGCCCGAGTTCGTAAAAGAGCGAGTCCGCCAGCGCTCCTGCAAGACCAGCTGCTGTGGAGATCCCGAGTACGACTGTCCCAGTGAGCGCCGTTTTGGCGTCGGCTAGTTCCTGCGCGCTGGGACCTTCGCGACGGAACTGCTCGAGCTCTTCCAGGATCTGCCCGATCACGCGCTCGACATGCACGGGTGCTACTCCCGCATATGCTGTCCAGAAACCGGTCCCCAAACCCGTCTCCAACGCGCTGGCCGCATAGTAGGCCAGCCCAGACCGTTCACGGACCCGTGCACCGATGCGCCCCATGAGACCCAGCCGTCCCAGTACGACATTGGCGAGGCGTAATGCGTCGTAGTCCGGGTGCCGGCGTGGTATGGTCAGGATACCCAGTGCGAGATCTGCCTGTTGCTTTCCAGGCAGTGTCTCGGTCCGGCGTGCGCCTTGGTCAGCGGGGACGACATCCGGAATCTCGAGCGGCGGAGCGATTCCCTGCCAGGGGGCCAATGCTCGCTCCAGCCAATCGCGGACAATCTCGGGTTCCAGACCGCCGGCCACCGTGATGACCGCCCCAGCGGGTCGATAATAGGTCTCGTGGAACGCTCGCACTGCCTCGACGGTGAGCGACTCCAAGCTCTCCTCGGTACCCAGAATGCGGTGATGATACGGGTGACCGGTGGGATAGAGCAGTGTTCGCAACAAGGCATCGGCCTGGGCACGCGTGCTTTGCTGCGCCTGGCGCAGTGCGGTCAGCGCTTGCTGCCGTACCCGGTCCAGCTGGTCAGGCAGGAAGGCGGGAGACACGATGACCTCGACCAGGAGCGGTAATGCCTGCTCCAGAACCTCCACGAGGCAGGTCAGTCCGACATCCACGCTATCGCGACCGACGTTCACGCTGACCGTCGCACCCAGCCGGTCCAGTTCCTCGTTGAGCGCTGCTTCGTCGCGAGCCAGTGTTCCACGCGTGAGCAGCTGGCCGGTGACCGAAGCGATGCCAGGCAATGTCCCGTCCCGCGCCGCACCAGCTGGGATACGAATGTTCACCACTGCGAGCCGGCTCGCCGGAATCGCCTGACCGGCGAACTGCGCCCCATTCGCCAACCGGCCGGTCACTGGCGCGAGACGAACCCGCGGCAACACGACCGGTTCCGCAGGTGACGATGCACCGCCGGTGAACCAATAGCGGGGTGCAGGTGTCTCGAGCGATTCACCGGTTACCCCGACCCGCTCTTCGTCGCACGCCACCGGCTCTAACCAGCCGACCGTGCGTCGTTCCGGTCGGAAATACGTGTTCGCGACCCGCACCACGTCGTCCGGCTCCACCGCCTGGAGCTCGGCCAACAGGCGTTCCGGTGATCGCTCTGGCGCGACAATGGCGAGCGAGCCGAGCAGAGCAGCGCGGCTCTGCGCACTTTCGTTCGCGGCGGCGAACTGCACTGCCAGCTGCCGCTTCGCGCGGGCAAGCTCGTCCTGGCCGATGATCTCCTCGCGGAGACGCGCGATCGTTTCCTCGATGATCGTCTCCACACGACCTGGTTCAGCCAGTGGCGTGAGCGTCGCGGATACCGTGAAGACGAACGGGTCGAGGGTGAGCGACATGCTCGAGGCTGCTGCAGTGCACAGCCCGGGAGCGACCAGTGCACGATAGAGGCGCGCGCTGCGACCCATTCCGCCGCCACCAAAGGCGACCGGTTTTCCTCCGGAGAGAATCGCGTCGAGAACGAGCAGCGCGGGAATATCCGGGTGGGTCGCTGCGGGCACGCGCCATGCCATGAGAAGCTGGGCAGTCGGCGCTGGTCGCCGAACGGTCACGCGTCGTTCTCCCCATTGGTCCGGCTCCCGTGCGCGCACTGGCGGGGGTACTGTGCCGACGGGAAGCTCCGCGAAGCGTCGTTCCACCGCGACCAGGGCGCTGTCTGGATCGATATCCCCCGTGATCACCAGAATGGCGTTGTTCGGTTGGTAATAGGTGCGGTAGTGCTGGTACAAATCGTCGCGCGTGATGGATTGCAGGTCCTCTCGATAGCCGATCACCGGATGCCCATACGGATGAGCGCGAAAGGTCGCCGCTAGAACCTCTTCGCGGAGGTACGTGCCGGGCTGGTTCTCGCTGCCGGCGCGCTCAGCGAGGATGACGGTACGCTCCCGCTCCACTTCCCCGGGGTCGAACGTGGCCGCGACCATGCGATCGGCCTCGATGTCCAGCGCGAGTTGCCAGCCGGGTGTGGGCAGCGTCTCGAAATAGGCGGTGTAGTCCAGCCAGGTGAAACCGTTGAGGGTGCCACCCCAGCGATTGACCTGACGGAAGATTGCACCAGGCGGGAAACGCGGTGTTCCCTTGAAGAGCATGTGCTCGACCCAGTGGGAGATCCCCGTGAGACCTGGTTGCTCGTTCCGGCTGCCGACCCGGTACCAAATCCAGCAGGAGACGACCGGTGCGTGCCGGAGTGGCTGCAGGAGAACCTCGAGGCCATTGGTCAAGCGTGTCGCGATGAATGCGCGATCATCTTGCATCGAGCCCCTCCTCACGACGCTGCACCGGGCGCGCAGACGTTCCTCCTCCGCATGCCGCTCACGCCTCGCCGCGGAGCAGCCGGCGCAGCACGAACGTGAGGATACCGCCGTGCCGGTAGTACTCGATCTCCATGTCGGTGTCGAGCCGGGCGATCGCCTGGAACTCGATGCCCCGCCCGTCCTCGCGCTCCGCGCGTACCGTCACCAACTCGCGTGGCATCAGGCCATCGCTGATTCCAGTGATGGTGTAGCGCTCGCTACCGTCCAGTCCGAGCGCCTCGGCGTTTTGGCCGGGCAGGAACTGGAGCGGTAGGATACCCATACCGACGAGGTTGCTGCGGTGGATCCGCTCGAAACTCTCGGCGAGGACGGCTCGCACCCCGAGCAGCATCGGGCCCTTGGCTGCCCAGTCGCGCGAACTCCCGCTGCCGTACTCTTTCCCGGCGATCACGATGAGCGGGACGCCCGCCATCTGATAGCGCAGAGCGGCTTCGTAGATCGTCACCAGCTCACCGCTCGGGAAATGCGTCGTCCAGCCACCTTCCCGCCCCTGAGCGAGCCGGTTGCGCAAGCGGATATTGGCAAAGGTGCCACGCACCATCACCTCGTGGTTACCCCGCCGCGCGCCATAGCTGTTGAAGTCCTTGGGCTGAACACCTCGCGCGATCAGGTACTGTCCGGCCGGGCTGTTCACGGGGATCGAGCCCGCCGGGGAGATATGGTCGGTCGTGACCGAATCCCCCAACCAGGCGAGCACGCGCGCCCGCTCGATGTCCCGCAGGGGAGGCGGCTCGAGCGCGAGATCCTTGAAGAACGGCGGTTCTTGGATGTAGGTCGAGTCAGGATCCCACCGATAGAGGTCACCGGTCGGGACTGGTAACGAGCGCCAGTGCTCGTCCCCAGTGAAGACTTCACGGTAGCGTTCGATGAACAGTTCTGGGCCGATCGCCTTCTCCATTGCCTCGCGGATCTCCTCCGGCGTCGGCCAGATCTCGCGCAGATAAACCGGCTCGCCATTCGGGTCATACCCGAGTGGCTCGCTCGTCAAGTCGATGTCCACTCGGCCGGCGATCGCAAAAGCGACGACCAGCGGTGGGGAGGCAAGATAGGCGGCGCGCACTTGCGGATGGATCCGCCCCTCGAAGTTGCGGTTGCCACTCAAAACGGCTGCCACGACGAGTTCGTGCTCTTGCACAGCTTTGGCGATCGGCTCGGGAAGGGGACCACTGTTGCCGATGCACGTCGTGCACCCGTACCCCACCAGGTGGAAGCGCAGTGCTTCGAGATAGGGCATCAGGCCGGCACGCTCGAGATACGCCGTCACGACGCCCGAGCCAGGCGCAAGGCTCGTCTTGACGGCGGGATTGGTGTCCAGCCCCCGTTCGACCGCCTTTTTGGCCAATATGCCAGCGCCGAGCATCACCTCGGGATTGGACGTATTGGTGCAGCTCGTGATCGCGGCGATGACCACCGAGCCGTGTGTCAGTTCGACATGCCGGCCATCCAAGTGCACATCGACCACTTTGCGGCGCTGTCCGACCGGCACCACCGGCTCGCTCGGCTCTTGCGCCTCGTTCACCGAGCCGCCTTCCCAATCGAAGCGTTCCTCCTCGGTCTGTGATGCGGGAAATTGCTCTGGGAATGCGGCTCGGAGCGACGCGGGGAGGTCGGACAACCGCACCCGGTCCTGTGGTCGTCGCGGTCCCGCCAAGCTCGGCTCCAGGGTCGAGAGATCGAGTTCCACGACTTGATCGAACAGCGGGTCCGGACTCTCCGCCGTGCGGAAGAGTCCCTGCTCCTTCGCATAGGCCTCCACCAGTCGGACGTGTCCCTCGCTCCGTCCAGTGAGTCGCAGATAACCCAGCGTCTCGTCGTCGATCGGGAACATCACGGCTGTCGCGCCCATCTCGGGTGCCATATTGGAAATCGTCGCGCGATCGGGCAAGCTGAGATGTCGGAGACCGGGACCGAAGACCTCGACGAACTTCCCGACCACGCCAACCTGCCGCAAGAGCTGGGTAATCGTGAGCACGAGATCGGTCGCGGTCACGCCCCCTGGCGGCTCGTTGATGAGGCGCAGGCCAACGACTTCCGGCAACAGCAGGTAGATCGGCTGGCCGAGCAGAACGGCCTCCGCCTCGATGCCACCGACTCCCCAACCGAGAACACCCAGCGCGTTGATCATCGTGGTGTGGGAATCGGTGCCCACCAGTGTGTCTGGGAAAGCAACGGCTTCTCCATCGCTCTGGCGTACCGCCACGACCGACGCGAGATACTCCAAATTGACCTGATGCACGATCCCAGTACCGGGGGGCACGACGCGGAAATTGCGGAACGCTTGTTGCGCCCAGCGCAGAAGCGCATAGCGCTCGCGGTTCCGTTCGTATTCCTTCTCGACATTGCGCTGGAAGGCAATGGTCGTACCAAAGACGTCTACTTGAACCGAATGATCGATGACCAGATCGACCGGAACCAGCGGGTTGATGCGCGAGGGATCACCGCCAAGGCGTGCGACCGCTGTGCGCATCGCTGCCAGGTCGACGACTGCCGGTACGCCCGTGAAGTCCTGCAAGAGGACGCGCGTGGGCAAGAACGGAAACTCCTTTGCAGGCTTCGCGCCTGGTTGCCAGGTCGCGACCAGCCGAACATCGTCCTCGGTAAAGGGCTGCGCTCCCGCGTACCGGAGGACATTCTCCAGCAGTACCTTGACCGTGTACGGCAGCTGATCCAAGTCGATGGCCATCTGGTCCGCGATCGTGGCGAGGCGGAAATAACAGACACGACCCTCTGGGGTATTCAGCGTCGCGCGTGCGCCGAACGGATCGATCCCGCGCGTGACCATCGCCTGCTCTCCTCGCTCCCATTCCGGGCCTTCGTCCACTGCATCTCAGCCTGCTTCCTCCACTAACTGTACTGCGCAGCGGTCATCTGCCGAAAGGGAATCTACGAGCCGTCAGCGTACCCGCATATCCAGGTTTTCCTGACAGACCGAACACGCCTCTCGCGATATACTGACTTTCGCAGCACGGGACACCGGCGGCGCACTGCCGAAGCGTGTGGAACGTGTTGCGAGCATGGCCGACTCGGTAATCCTCGCGAGTCGGTGACTGAATACCCTCTCTGCACCTCCAGTTTCCCCCTCTCTACCCCTCTCTTCGGGGCGGTGGACTCCAGACCGCCCCGACCTCTTGCCTGCGCTCGCCGACACGACAGCACGGCGAGCCGTATCAGCTCCCTCGCTCGCCGCTGTCCCGCTCAGTGCACTCGAACTATCGCGTTGTGCTCAGGTAGGCTTCCGGGTCAGCCTCGAACAGGCGACGACAAGCTGGGCAGCAGAAGAAGTACCGCTGTCCTCGATAGTCGACGACATGCCGCGCGCTCTCCGTGTTCACGGTCATCCCACAGACTGGATCGATCGCCTCGCCGGCGGGAAGCTCGGCGCGCGCGTCAGCGCCTTCTGGGTTCCACGTGTTCCGCCAAATCGGTTTGGCGGCGATGAGCTCGGCCAGAATGCTGACTGCGATTTCCTCTGGGCTCGTGGCCTGGATGTCGAGTCCAGCGGGCGCTTTGACTCGCTCCAGCAAAGTGTCCGGCAGCGATCGTGCCAGTGTCTCGCGGATCGCTCGGAATCGCTTCCGACTGGCTACCAGTTCGACGAAGGTGACACCGGCCCGCAGCGCGGCTTCGATCGCGTCCTCGTCGTACGCACCGAGGCTGGCGACGATAGCGACGGTCGGCCGCCTTCGCGGTCGATCGCCCGGATCCAGGCTATCCAACCATTCATCGACCTCAGCCGGCACGCCGCTCGCTCCAGGGCGCAAGGCGACCACCCAGTAGCCCATCGCCTTGCCCAAGCGGAGAAGCGCGTCAGCGACCGGGCTCTCGCCGTAGATCAAGAGTTGCGGTGCCGGGAGAAACGGTTCCAGGAAAATCTCGAGTGCTCCTTCGCTGTGACACGTCATGGGAGCGACGATGACGCCTGGCCGAGGCGGTTGGTCGGGAGAACCCACGGGATCGATCCGCAGGATCCGTGCTCGCCCATCGTGCAATGCAGCCATCGCCTCGCGCATGACGGCCGGTTGGGCACAACTTCCACCGACCCAGCCGAAGAGTGCGCCGTCCGCGGTTACGATACCTTTCGCCCCCGGCTTCGCTGAGGTCGGACTCTGGGTCCAGATCACCGTTGCGAGAACGAAAGGTACCCCGCGCTGGCGGAGATCAGCCGCCAGCGCGAAGAGGTCACGTGACAGTGTTGCTTCGGCATGACTCGCGTGCGTCATCTCGCTCGCTCTTCGCTCCTCGGACACCGAGAAGGAGCGCAGCGATCCGCCAGTCGCACGGGTCGGATCGCTGCGCTGCACTCACTCCGCCACACCCTTCTCTTGGAGAATCCGATACAGTTTGGCTGGCGTGATCGGGATGTCGATATGGCGCACGCCGAGATGGCTCAGCGCATCGACCACGGCGTTGACGATCGCTGGCGGTGCGCCGATCGTCGGGCTCTCACCGACACCCTTGGCACCGAGCGGATGATGGGGAGAGGGCGTGACCGTCTTGGCCGTCTTCCAGTGCGGTGTTTCGACCGCCGTCGGCAGGAGATAGTCCATGAAGGTACCGGTGAGCATGGTTCCGTTCTCGTCGTAGACGATCTCCTCGAAGAGCGCTGGCGCCAGACCCATCGTCAGCCCACCGTGGATCTGGCCCTCGACGATCATCGGGTTGATGATCGTGCCACAGTCGTCGACTGCCAGGAACTCTCGGATCTTGACCTGGCCCGTACCGCGATCGATGTCCACGACGCAGACGTACGCGCCGAAGGGGAACGTCAGATTGGGCGGATCGTAGTAGCATTCCGCTTCTAGCCCTGGCTCGAGCCCGAGCGGGAAATTCGTGTAGGCCGCAAATGCGATCTCCTGCATCGTCTTGTACCGATCAGGAGCTCCCTTCACCCGGAACGCGTAGTCCTTCCATTCCAGATCATCCGGGCTCACCTCCAGAAGGTGCGCTGCGATCAGTCGCGCCTTTTCCCGGATCTTGCGGGCAGCGACCGCAGTGGCCGCACCAGCCGTCGGCGTGCTACGGCTCGCGTAGGTGCCGAGCCCATACGGTGCCGTGTCCGTGTCGCCATGCTCGACGGTGATGTATTCGACCGGGATGCCGAGTTCTTCCGCGACGATCTGGGCGAACGTGGTCTCGTGTCCCTGCCCCTGTGTCTGGACTCCGATCCGTACGATCACGGCGCCCGTGGGATGCACCCGGATCTCCGCACTGTCGAACATCTTGATGCCGAGAATGTCGAAGGTGTGTGAGGGACCAGCGCCCACGATCTCGGTGAACGTCGAGATACCGATCCCCATCAGCTCACCGCGCGCTCGCCGCTCGGCCTGCTCGCGACGCAGCTCGCGATACCCGATCATGTCCAGCGCCTTTTGCAGCGCTTCCGGGTAATTGCCGCTGTCGTACTCCCAGCCGGTCGGCGACTTGTACGGGAATTGGTGCGGCTGAATGAAGTTCTTGAAGCGGATTTCTGCTGGATCCATGCCGAGTTCATCAGCCAGGATATCGACCATCCGCTCGATCGTGTGCACCGCCTCAGTCACGCGGAACGAGCAGCGATAGGCGACGCCTCCCGGCGGCTTCGTGGTGTAGACACCGTCGACTTCGACGTGCGCTGCTTCCATGTCGTAGGAGCCCGTACAGACGCTGAACAGGCCAGCCGGGAAACGCGACGGATTGGCCGCTGCATCGAAGGCACCGTGATCGGCCAGCACCTTGACGCGCAGCGCCCTGATCTTGCCGTCCCGATTGGCTGCGAGTTCAGCATGGATGTGATAGTCGCGGGCAAAGGAATCAGCCTGCAAGTTCTCGGAGCGATCCTCGATCCACTTGATCGGCTTCTTGTGTTTGAGCGTCGCATAGGTCGCGATGACGTAGCCGGGGTAGACCGGCACCTTGCCGCCGAATCCTCCTCCGATATCAGGCGAAATCACGCGGATCTTGTGTTCCGGAATCCCTGTAACCAGCGAGAAGACCGTCCGGTGCGCATGTGGAGCCTGCGAGGTCATCCAAATCGTCAGCTTGTCAGTCGCTGGGTCGTAGTTGGCGACGCAGCCGCAGGTTTCGATCGAAGCGACGTGGATCCTAGGTATGTACAGATCCTGAGCGACGACGACTTCCGCTTCTTGGAAGATGCGATCGGTCTTCTCCTTGTCCCCTGCTTCCCAATGCCAGATGTGATTCGTCTTCTGGTCTCGATCAGGTCGCACCAGCGGTGCGTCCGGCTCGAGCGCCTCGAAGGGATCCAGCACCGGCGGGAGCGGCTCATACTCGACTTCGACTGCCAGCACTGCATCGGCGGCAATATAGCGATCGGTGGCAATGACAGCCGCTACTTCCTGTGCGTAGTAGACCACGCGGTCAGTCGGCAAGACCATTTGTCGGTCGCCCATGAGCGTGGGCATCCACGCGAGATTGGCCTTCGCCAACTCTTCGCCGGTGATCACGTCGATCACGCCCGGCATCGCCAGTGCTTTGGACACGTCGATGCGCTTGATGCGCGCATGGGCATAAGGGCTGCGAACGATGTCCATGTAGAGCATGCCGGGCAGTTTGACGTCGTCGACGTACGTTCCCTTCCCCCGAATGAACCGAGGATCTTCCTTCCGCTTGACTGGAACGCCGATACCGCGAACAGCTGTCGCCGTCATCGTTCACGCTCCTCCCACACCTGCTGTTGCGCTTTCGCGCATCTTCCGTGCTGCGTACTGGATCGCCTTGACGATGTTGACGTAGCCGGTACAGCGGCAGAGGTTGCCAGAAATCGCCGCACGGATCTCTTCCTCGGTTGGATCAGGATTTTCCGCGAGCAATGCGACGGCAGTCATCATCATTCCCGGTGTGCAGTAGCCGCACTGCAGTCCATGCTCTTCCCAAAAGCCTTCCTGGACCGGGTGGAGCTGCCCATCACGCTCGAGCCCCTCGACGGTCAGGATCTCGGTTCCGTCAGCTTGCACGGCAAAGACCGTACATGACTTGACGGGGCGCCCGTTCCAAATGACCGTGCAGGCACCGCAGCTGGTCGTGTCGCAGCCGATGTGCGTGCCCGTGAGGTTGAGGACATCACGAATGAAATGGACGAGCAAGAGCCGCGGTTCGACTTCTGCAGTGTAGGTCCGTCCATTGACGGTAACGGTGATCGGCACACGTTCCATGCTCTGCCTCCCTCATCCGCTCGCCTGTGCTCGCTCGAGCGCCCGGCGCAAGGCGCGGAGCGTCATCGTCCGGGCAACCGCTCGTTTGTAATCCGCTGGGCCGCGCAAATCGCTGACCGGATCGGTTGCCTGCGCTGCCAGTTCGGCTGCTTCCCGGAAGAGCTCATCGCTCGGCTGCTGGCCGATCAGGACCTGCTCGGCTGCGGTCGCCCGGAGCGGCTTGTAGGCCAGGTTGGTCAAACCGATACCTGCCTGGACGATGCGCCCACTTTCGTCCAGTGCCAAAAACGCTGCGGCGGCGGCGATCGCGTAGTCGCCGACTTTCCGCTCGAATTTGAGATACGCCCCGCCTGAGCGTGGTGGAGGGGCCGGGATACGGATTTCGGTGAGCAGCTCGTCGGGTTCGAGCGCAGTCACGAAGGTGTCCACGAAGAACTCATCGATCGGTATGACGCGTTCCCCCTTGGGACCCTTGGCAACGACCTGTGCCCGTAGTGCGAGCATGGTCGCCGGATGGTCGTTGGCCGGATCGCCGTGTGCCAAGTTACCCCCAACCGTGGCCAGGTTGCGGACCAACGGATCGGCGATCACCAGTGCGGTGTCATAGAGGATCGGGTAGCGCTCACAGATCAGGGACGAACGCTCCAGGGTCGATTCGCGCACCAGCGCGCCGATACGCAGGGATCCATCGCGCTCTTCGAGAAAGTCGAGCCCTGGTACGCGATTGATGTCGATCACGTAATTCGGTTCAGCGAGCCGGAACTTCATCATGGGAATGAGGCTCTGCCCGCCGCTCAGAACCTTGGCGTCGCTTCCGAGTTGAGCGAGCAGTGAGACCGCTTCCTCCACGGACGATACCCGGCGATAGCGAAATGGTCCGGGAATCATCACCGATGCTCCTTTCGCTCTACTCCAGTTCAGCACCGCTCGACCGGCGATCAGCATGCCTTACGCTCGGTGAACTTCCGGACGACGTCTTGGCCAGAAGACACGAGAGATGTCGATCGGTGCTCAGCTGAGCTACATTCCGCTGATATGGAGTGTAAGGGAAGAGTTCCCTGTGGAGGAACCCTCCGATCGGAGGGTGTTCAGCCCCTCCGATCGGAGGGTATCTCGGAAAGAAGAGCAGTCAGTGAGGGAGAGAGCGGAACATTATGTGGCGCGCCGCTTCGGCAGGCGTGCGACTCGTCTCCTCACTCGCTTGCCGAGGGCGCCGTCGTTACCATCGTGACTCGCTCGGGCGTCTCCAGGGCGAGATGCTGCGCGAACCACTGCAGGATACGCGTCAAGAGGTCCCGCTGGTGGTTCCGTTCCTCGAACCCGTGCTTCTCACGCGGGTAGGTCACGAGTTGGCAAGGTTTCCCGAGGATCTGCAAGGCCCGGTAGAACTGGATGCTTTCGCAGACGCTGACCCGCTCGTCATCTTCCCCATGAGCGATGAGCACGGGGGTTCGGATCCGCTGCACGTAACGGATAGGTGAACGTTCCCAGTACGGCTCAGGATCCTCGGAGGGTGATCGCTCGAAGTACGAAAGATTCGCCGAAGGGATGTCGCCGAGGTTGTTATCGCTGATCAAATTGCAGAGGCCGGCTCCGATGAAGGCGGCACGGAAGCGGTCGGTCTGGGTGATCGTCCAGGCTGTCAGGTACCCACCCCAACTCCATCCGCTCACACCGAGTCGGGAAGGATCGGCGAGTCCAGCCGCGATCAGCGCCTCGACACCGCTGACCACATCCCGATACTCACCGCCTCCCACATCGCCGAACAGTGCATTGATCCATTCTGAGCCGCGGCCAGTGCTGCCACGTGGATTGGGGAGGAGGACTGCACAACCGCGGGACGCGAGAGGTTGTGCCCAGTCGTGCCAGGATCCGGCGAACTCGTTGGCCCATTGACTCGTCGGACCGCCGTGAATCTGCACGACGAGCGGATACGGGGGACTGGCTGTCCCGTCTCGTGGGAGAACGAGAAGCCCTTGTACGGTCACTCCGGGGTCGCTCGTCCATTCGATGCTGCGCACTGGGCAGAGTTTGGCCTCGATCTCTGGGTGGAGCTGTGTTCGTCGCTGCAGGGTGTAGCTGTCGAGGGATATGTCGTTGGAGGCGCGCCAGCACCACACGTCCGGCACATGCTCCCCATCCGACCACACCCCCGCCCACCTCGTGCCGTCCCCGCTCCCGCTCACCCTCCCGTGCCAACTCCCCGTCGTCCGCGGGCACAGCAGGCGCCATTCTCCGTCCCATTCCAGCCGATAGACCCGTGCGTCCAACCCCTCGTACCCCACCACCACCAGCGCTTCGCCTCGGCGATAGGCGCCCAGATGCTCGACTGTTCCCCCAAACGCCGCCGTCAGGCACTCCGGCTCGCCTCCCCTCACACGCCGTCGGAAGACCGCTTCCCCGTGCACCACCCGACCCAGCGGGCCGCGATAGGCCAGCCACTCGCCGTCAGCCGACCACA
>DAOTYK010000232.1:0-2036 GCA_034434855.1 Thermomicrobium sp. | reverse complement strand
TGAGCGGCTTCGCCGAAGAGGCCGGGCTGTACATCGCGACGCGTCCGATGCCGTCGCACTTGCTGTCCGGCAAGGTCGTGCGCGCCAAGGTGAGTTCCTGGCGTCGCATCAGCGACGACATCATGCCGCCACGCGTCAAGAACGTCTCGAACTATCGCAATGGCCAGCTGGCTGCGATGGAGGCACAACTGGACGGTTACGACCAGGCGATTCTTCTCAACGTGCAGGGGAAGGTAGCGGAAGCACCGGGCGCCTGCCTCATGCTCGTCCGCGATGGGAAACTCGTGACACCGGACATCACCCAGAGCATCCTGGAGAGCATCACCCGCGATACGCTGCTGCGGCTGGCACGCGACGAACTCGGTCTTGCGGTCGAGGAACGACCGGTCGACCGCACGGAACTCTATATCGCCGACGAGGTCTTCCTCTGCGGGACCGCAGCAGAAATCACTCCGATCGGCGAGATCGACCGGTACCCGATCGGCGACGGTTACCCCGGGCCGGTCACGCGTGCACTGGAGCGGCTCTACCACGATATCGTGCGCGGGATCGATCCGCGCCGCGCCGAGTGGCGGACGCCGGTCGGGCTGGCAGCGACCGTCGGTACGCGCCCAGGTGACGATTGAGTGCGAACCGCGCTCACCTCACGACGATCGCTCGAACCATCCCTCGTCGCGCATCCGGAGCACGGCCCGCTCGAAGGCCTCGATCGTCCGGTCGATGTCCTCCGGCGTGTGGGCAACGCTCAAGAGGCCCCCACCGTGGAAGAGATCGACCCCTTCGTTCACCATCGCCTGGTAGAGCGTCGTGGCGAGCGCCGGTGACATTCCGGTCTTCAGGACGATCGGCGAGACCCCCTCGGGCATGCGGATATCCTCGCCGTGCTGGTTCGTGCAGGTGTGGCCGAGCGCGATGTGAAACACCGAGCTTTCACCCCACACGAAGCCGGGGATCCCGTAGCTGACCAGGACGCGATTCATCCCGCGACGCAAGCGCGCCGCCATGGCATCGGCATGACGCTGCACAGCCGGGTCGGCGACGAGCTGCAAACAGGCACAACCGGCGGCAGCGGACAAGGGGTTGGCATTGAACGTTCCCGGATGCGCCACGCGCCGCCGATTCCACTCCGGATCGTCGCGGAATTCGAGAAGCGCCATGATGTCGGCTCGCCCACCGACTGCCCCACCGGGAAGTCCACCAGCGACGATCTTGGCCATCGTCGTAAGATCGGGTCGGATACCGAGCAGCCCCTGCACGCCGCCGGGCGACCAGCGGAATCCGGTGATCACTTCATCGAAGATGAGCAGCGTTCCTGTCCGCTCGGTGATGGCGCGCAGGCGGTGCAGAAAGCCCTCGGGCAAGGGGATGGCGGCCCACGAGGCACCGCTGGGTTCGAGGATCACCGCTGCGATATCCCCATCCGCCAGTCGGCGCTCCACGAAGTCGAGGTCATTCACCGGGGCCACGACGACCGATTCGAGGACGGCACGCGGTACCCCCGGAATCTGCTGCGCATCGAACGGTGGCTTTTCGCCGGGGAGCGCATAGTCCTGCCAACCATGGAAGTGACCAGCGAACTTGAGGATCTTTTCGCGGCCGGTATAGGCCCGGGCGAGTCGCATGGCGAGCAAAGTGGCTTCCGTTCCAGAGGCGGTGAACTTCACCCGCTCACAGGAAGGCTTGAGCTCGCGGATTCGTTCCGCCCACTCCAGTTCGAGATCGTGCCCGGCACCATAGTGTGTGCCGCGCCGGATCTGCACTTGGACTGCCTCGACGATCTGCGGGTGGGCATGACCGAGAAGCAACGCTCCATGGCCCATCGTGTAGTCGATCAACTCGTTACCATCGACGTCCCACTTGTGTGCGCCGCTGGCTCGCTCGACGTACAGGGGGAACGGTTTCTGGTACCGCACGTCGTGGGTGACGCCGCTCGGAAAGTCCCGCAAGGCACGTTCGTACCGTGCCTGCGAGGTCGGGTGCTTGGCGCGATACTCTTCTTCGATCGTCAGCGTTCGTCGGGCCATCGTCTCGCCTCC
>DAOTYK010000231.1:0-3999 GCA_034434855.1 Thermomicrobium sp. | reverse complement strand
TCGGCCAGGAAGCGCTCGATCGCCTCGAACAGCTCGTCGTCGGGTTGGAACTGATCGCGGGTCGGCTGTTCTGCCACGGCGCGCTCCGTCTCTTCCACGCAGCGCGTGGAGCGGTATCGCCTGCCATTATGCACGCACCTCTGCCCCCTGTCTATAGGGCACAGCAACCGCGCTCCCAGCGGTCGATGCCTCCGTCAGCGAGAGACGCGTGTCCACGGAGAACGCCAGCCGAAGCCGGGCGGGCAGCGTCCTCTGCAGCAGCGCGGTCAGTCGACCTCGCCCCGCGCGTGATCCCATGCTCGAGGCTTGGGCACGAGCCTGGACGCGGTGCGTCCCCGAGTGCCGAGCGGCTGCCGCGACGCCGGGGTTCGCCCGGAACCTCCTGCCGGGCGACGGTAGCCCGAACGCGCCTCTGGAGCGGGATCCACTGGCAGGGGGCGGCCTGCTCGGCTGGGCGCGCGGCGTCTGTCGCCGCAGTCGATGCACAGACCACCGCTCGGTGGCTGCGCCGCGCCGCGTGACCGAGACGGTCGACGCAGGAGGCTCGTCTTCCTCCACTCGCGATCGGCGACGCGCTGGAGGCCGAGCGCCGTGCTGCTTGCGACCGGCGGCCTGCTCGCGGACGGTTCTGTCTGGCCGGACAGCAAAGTCGGCTGGTCTGCGTGGCGGGTGCGCGGCAGGCGTTCGTCGCTCCGGCTGCGCATCTGCCGCTCGCGGAGGCGGTGGGGCGCGTCGTCGCTGAGCCGGTCACTCCGTATCCCCCCAGGGATCCCGGTGCTGGCCCCCGGCGAAGTGGTCGGACCGGAGGTCGTCGAGTTCCTGCAGGCCGGGCGCGCGGCTGGGATGCGGTTCAACGGTGCCAGCGACCCGGCGCTAGCCACACTGCGCGTCGTGCGTGCCTGACGCGCGGGCCGGCACGACGGGGTCACTCGTTCCCGCCGAGCGGATCGCCTGGCCAGGTCGGCCAGAGCGCGAAGAGGCGCCAGGGGGCGTCCAACTGCAGCATGTTGGCGGTGAGGCGTCGGGCGCCGGCCTCTTCGAGCGCGGCCAGGAACGGTCGCAGCGGCGCGACCGCGTCGGCGCGCCAGGCCAACAGCAGCGGCGTGGAGGCGATCGTCCAGGGGTTGAGTCCGGCTGCCAAGAGGATGCCAGCTGCGGGGTCGGGAAGCTGCTCGACGAGTCGGTGCACCAGTTCACGGGGGGTCGACTCCGGCCACGCCTGGGACGTAGCGAGGGCCAGGAGCAGGGGGCGGTCGAACACGCGGTAGCGGCGTGCCTTGGCCTGGACTTTGCTCAGCAGCGTGCGCAGCGAAAGCGACGGGGATGACGGCGCGGTCGGCTCGTCGGCGCGGATGCTGCTCGCGCGGCGGGCGCGGAACTGGAGCGACCAGCTGCCCCGCTGCCAGGAGAGCGTCGCATCGGTGGTCGCCGGGCTCAGCGAGTCCAGCCAGCGGACGAGTTCCGAGCGGAGCACGCGCAGCGGTGGCGTGCCGTGCCCGCAGGTGGCCTCCGCGAGCGTGACGACGAAGGGTTCGCGCTGGATTTCGTGCAGGACGTCCAGGATCGGATAGAGACGCCGCTCGGCCCGCCACGCTTCGGTCGAGGGGCCGTGGATCAGCGCTTCCAGGTAAAAGGCTTCTTGGTCGCGCGTGGCCAGGAAGTCCGGGCGGGCGCCGGCCCCCGGCACGGCGGGATGCGGAACCAGTCGGTAACCGAGCCGGGTGAGCAGCTCGTGCAGGTAGAGTTCCCAGAAGGCGGCCAAGGCGAGTCGGCGGTCGCGCTCCCACAGGCGGCCGCGCACGTCGGCCTGTGCTGGGCCGGGCAAGCGGGCGAACCAAGCCTCGAGCAGGTCGCGCACGCGCCGGTCGGGCTCCGTGACGGCTGCGGCGAGCCGCTGGGCGAGCGTCGCGCGGTGCGGTGCGGTCGGGCGGGCGATGCGCGGGTCGGGTGGGGTCGTGAAGAGAGACATCGCCGATATCAGCTCCGTTGCGACCTGTCGCCGTTGGACCGCACGGCAGCGACCGCTGCTGCCACGTTGGCTTCCGGCGTAGCGACCGGGATGACGCAGCCCGGCGTGACCATGAGGTGACGCCCGTGCAGCTGGGCGACCGCGTCCCGGGCTTGTGCGGCGACCGCTTCTGGCGCGAGCGTCGCGATCGCGGTCTCGTCCAGTCCGCCAGCCACGCACCGACCACTGCGCCGCTCTCCCTCGGCCAGACTCGGGCCGGCCCGCCGGTCGTGCCAGTTGAGGACGTGAACCGGATAGTCGGCGAGGAGGTCGAAATGCGGCGCTGAGCCGTGGATGTGCAGGAGCAGGAACGGTGCCCCAGCGGCGGCCTCCAGGACGGCCAGGTCTCCGGGGCGTCCCCAGCGGGCGTAGGTCGCGGGATCGGTCAGATCGGCGGTCGCGCACTGGGTGGCGAAGAAGAGACCGTCCGCGCCGGCAGCCAGCGCGGCCTGCACCAGCGCCCGCATCGTCTCGGTGATCGCGGCCAGCGCTTCTTCGACCAGTGCCGGGTGCTCGACGAGGTCGCGCAGGACGCGCCCCGCGGAGAGCTTGTACGCGACGGTGAGCGGGCTGAAGACGGTCTGCAGCACGGGGACCGTGCCGCCGAGTTCGCGGGCGACCAGGCGAGCCGCCTCGTTCACGGTGCGGAAGGGGCCGCGGTCGACCGGGAGCGGGCGGATGGCCTGCCAGTCGGCGGGCTGCTCGACCGGGTAACGGGTCACGGTCCGCGTGCCGCTCGGGCTGCCGCGGTACTCGCTGACTCCGCCCCAGGCGATGACCGGGTAGTCGCCGGGCGGCATCAGTTTGACGAAGTCGAAGGCGAAGCGGCGCTGCCAGGCGAGCGTGACGCGTGCCAACGTCGTGGCGTCCTGGTCCTCTTCCGGGAAGTGGCGCCACAGGCTGACCGGCGGGTGATCGACCGGCTCACCCGCGATCGCTACCTCGATCCGTTCCCAGTGCTCGCTCGCTGTGGGCACCGGCTTCGTCCTCGTTCCACTCGGCGAGGGCAGGTGGCTCGCCTGGCTGGCCGAGCGCCTGGAGTTGGCGCAGTGTCCCCAGCGCTCTGGCGGTCTGGTCGGCCAGCGCGTCGCGACTATTCTGCAGCATGGTGAGGCCTTTTGCATAGCGGCCGTTGAGTTCCTGCTGGATAGCCAGCAGGGCCTGCTCCAGCTGGTGAGCCAGCTGCGAGACGCGCATCGTCTCTTCGTCGCGCAGGAAGCGCAGAGCGAGGTGGAGGAGCGTCAGGAAGTAGGGAATGGCCATGCTGTAGCTGATGACGATCACCCCCTTGGCGAGGGCGTGCGCGTGCCGGCGCTGGGTCCAGCGGTAGACGGCGTCCGGTACGGCGATGACGGCGAAACCGAGCGTGAGGTCGGGGTCGAGGTAGGCTCGCACCTCTTCGACGCGCTGGTCGAGGAGTTGCTCGAGTTCCCGGCGCGCTTCCGCGGAAGCGGTCTCGTCCAGTTCGGCCAGCTGGCGGGCACCGACCCACTTGGAATCGACCGGCACGTGCTTGCCGTTGGGGAGGCGGAACGCGAACTCGACGCGCCGGTTGCGGATGGGAAGGTCGAACGCCTTGAACTCGGCGGGCAGCTGCTCGAGAAAGGTCTCCAGGATGTGCTCGCCAGCCGCGCCGCGCGATGCCGAACCGGTCAGGATGGCATCGAGCCGCATGACGAAGCGGCCGAGTTCGTCCTGCTGGCGGCGCGCCTCCTCGTCGTTGCGGCGGAGTTCGCTGAGCGTTTGCTGGGCAGCGGCCAGGGCCTGCTGGAGGTGGTCGAGCCGGCCAGCCGTCTGGCCCTGTTGCTGCAGGACGGCAGCGAGCCCACTGCGCAGCTCGCCGACGACCAGGTTGAGCTTCTCGAGCCCGGCGCTGAGCTGCCCGTGCCGTTCTTCGCTCGCCTGCAAGCGGGTCTGGAGTTCGGTCGCCAGCGTGGCGGTCTGTTGCACCGAATCGGCGATCCCTTCGACGCGCGTCTGCAGGGCACTGC
>DAOTYK010000230.1:0-3104 GCA_034434855.1 Thermomicrobium sp. | reverse complement strand
GCGGCCAGGACTGGGCTTTGGAACTCGCTCGCCAGGATATCCATGATCACGATGTCGTCTCGATACGGACCGATCTTGGTTGCCTGGCGCAAGCGACCGACTTCCCGGAATCCGACACGATCATAGACGGCTCGTGCCCGCTCGTTCGCTGCGTCATAGCGTAGCCAGATGTGATGCAAGCCGAGGACCGTGAAGCCAAAGTCCAAAAGGAGAGTCAGCGCTTCGGTCGCGTATCCCCGTCCCCAGACGCTTCGCTCACCGATGACGATTCCGACCTCGGCGCTCCCGACAGCGAAGTCGATCCCGAAGAGTTCTGCGTTGCCGACCGGGCGGTCATCGGGTCGCTCGTAGATCGTGAAGACCCGGCGTGTCGGGTCGCGTCGGGCTTGCTCGAACCACTCGACTTCGTCCTCGACGGTGAAGGGGACCCGCCAATGGGCAGTGAGCGTGCGCGAGACTTCGAGATCGTTCATCCACCGCTGGTAGACTGCGGCCAAGTCGCGCCGGATCGGACCGAGGTAGACGAGTTTGCCGGGGACGATGACCTGCAGATGTTGATATTCGTCCATCGCTGTGTCCTGCTCCTCCCCGCTCACCCGTGTGACGCTTCCACACACCCATGTTACGCTGGCAGCAGCGAGTGCCGTGCAGGAGGTCTCCGTGTGGCTCGTCGGGACATCCGGTTGGTCGTATCGTCACTGGCGTGGCCGCTTCTATCCACCAGAGCTTCCGCCATGGGAGTGGTTCTCCTACTACCGGCGCGAGTTTGCCACAGTCGAGTTGAACGTGACCTTCTACCGACTGCCGGCGCGCCAACGCTTTCGCGAATGGGCCAGGCAAGCTGCCCAACGACCGGGCTTTGTCTTTGCGGTCAAGGCACCACGTGCGATCACGCACGTCCATCGCTTGACTGGTGTCGAGCCAGTGCTGGGAGCGTTCCTGGCCGCGATCGAGGAACTCGGTTCCTCTCGCGGCCCTCTCCTCTTCCAGCTGCCTCCCGGCTTCGCCTGCGATCTCGACCGCTTACGATCTTTCCTCGATTCCTTGCCAGCTGGTCAACCGTTCGCTTTCGAGTTCCGTCACCCGAGTTGGTTCGTGCCAGCCGTTGCCGACGCGATCGCCGGCGCTGGCGGCACCATCGTCCTCGCGTATGGTGGAACGCATCCGACTCCGGATTCCTTGCCATTCGTCGGACCGCTCTGTTATGTCCGAGTACACAGTGGTCTCTTCGATATCGGTCTGACGGACGAGGAGATCGCTCAGCTGGCGAGCCGGTTGGCTCCTTGCAGCGATCGGCCCGGTTTCGTCTACTTCAACAACGACGCCTTCGCGCACGCGGTGCACGATGCTCGGCGCTTGCGCGAGGCACTCCAGCGTCAGGGCCTACCGGTCGAGTGAGCGTGCGAAGGCGGATCCTCACTCAGAGTGGTCGTCCCAGAATCGGTCCGGGCCAGCGATCCGATCCAGGTAGTACGTGTCTCCGGTGCGCCAGCCGACCACGATGGTTCCATGGCTCGGGCGGCAGAGTTCGCTGCGGATAGAGGGTTGCCAGGACTCGTCGAACGCTTCCTTTAGGACACGGCCAGCGAATGGCTGTTCCGGCGTCAAACCGAGAACAGCTGCCACGGTCGGGACAATATCGACCACACCTGCTGGAGTTCGGCTCTCGAACCCTTTGCGGATATTTGGCCCCAGCATCACGGCAAAAGCCTGAAGCTCGAAAGGGGAACCCGAGCCGTGCGTCGACCGGAGTGCCACCTGCTCGGTCAGCGCGGTGACGACTCCAGGGACTCCGAACGCGTTCCGGTCGGCGCTCCAGGTCGGGCTCACGGCGAGGAGCGGGAGTCGCTCGAGGGCATCGCGCTCGAGAGAACCACCCCACACGGTAGAGAGCGCGACGGTCCCCGGAAGATCCTGGGCAATTTCGGGGTGAGCGAGGACCGCTCCGACCCAGGGTTGTTCGAGCAGCCACTCGACCAGTGGGGCGAGTTCCGCCGGCTGGGGAGCAGCCGATCCTGGTCGCCGGAACAGGAAATCGGCTGCCGGCACGACGCGATCGAGCACGGGCAGGGAGGGTGCCTGGCGGAGGAGTTCGCTCAGCGAGCGGTGATGGAGTGGGGTCGACTGGCCATGGTCGGAGAGGACGAAGACGAGCAGCTCATCGAGCAGCCGGCGCGCCGCCAGCTGCTCGAAGAAGCGAGCGAGCAGCTCATCCAGTTGGCGCAGGACGGACTCGCTTTCTGGGCTGCCCAGACCAGAGAGGTGAAAGGTCGCGTCCGGTTCGTGCAACCAGAGGACAGTGACTGCGATTTCCGGATCGGGCAAGAAAAGGTCGCGGGCAGCCCGGAGAGCGTAGCGGACGAGATCGAGCGACGAGTCGGCAGGATCGGGCGGTGGTCCGAGCTTCTCGCGCAACGCCGCCAGATCCGGTAGCCCGAAGACCGAGCGAGGATTGACTAAGCGAAACGGCTGCGTGCGGGCCCAAAGCCAGCTCGAGCCGGTGGAGCCGCTAGCGGCGACCGCCAGACGCTGCCCGCGTGTTGCCAGGAGGTCAGCGAGCGGCGCGCGGAGGATCGCCCGACCCTGGGTCCGCTGGTCGAGTGCCGCGATCTGCCGATAGTCACTGGTATCGAGGATCCCCTCTTCTCCTGCTCCCCCGAGGACCATCACATTGGAGACGATGCCGTGTTGTCCGGGGTAGGCTCCCGTGCACATCGTCGTCACCTGGACCCGAGTATGCGGCGGGTAGGCCGCCGCATACCGGGTCAGGCGCGTGCCTTCAGCTGCCAGGGAGTGGAGAAAGGGCGTGCGTTCCTCGCAGACCAGGTCGGGACGGAGCCCGTCGAGCACCACGATCAGGACACGGCTCGTCGCCACTGCTGCCGTCCTCTCCCTCAACCCACCAAGGAAAGATTATCGGGTCGCAGATCCATGTAGTAGAAGCTGTATGGAGTCCACTTGACGAAATCGCGCATGGCGTAGTGCTCGATCGGGATCCAGAGAACGGTGCCGGGCGCCTCGTCTTCCCAAATGTCGAGCGCCTCCTGGTAAGCGCGGTAACGGAACTGCTGGTCGAGCGTCTGCCGCTGTTGCTCGCCGAGTTC
>DAOTYK010000229.1:0-5358 GCA_034434855.1 Thermomicrobium sp. | reverse complement strand
CGCGCTGTCCGCTCGTTGTCGCCGGTCAAGAGAACGACGCGCAGACCACGCTCCCGCAACGCGCGCACGACGGTCGGCGCTTCCGGGCGCGGCCGATCGGCGAGCCCGATGAGACCCGCGAGAGCACCATCGACCGCCACCGCGATCACCGTCTTGCCCGCCGCTTCGAGTGCTGCTGCTTCCTCGCTCGCCGGATCGACGGCGACGCCGCGCTCTCGGAGAAAGCGCATCGTCCCGACGAGGAGCGCACGCCCCGCGACCAGCGCCTCCACACCGCGACCCGGGAACGCTTCGAACCGCTCCACCGACTGCACCGTCGCGTCGTTCTCCTTCGCTGCCTCGATGACTGCACGCGCCAGCGGATGCTCGCTGCGCGATTCCGCCGCCGCGGCGAGTCGCAGGAGTTCCGCGGCGCTCCAGCCCGCGAGCGGGACGACGTCGGTCACGGTCGGGCGCCCGAGCGTGAGCGTTCCGGTCTTGTCCAGTACCATCGTCGTGAGCCGTTCCGTGCGTTCGAAGACCTCGGCGCGCTTCACCAGCACGCCGAGTTCCGCACCACGACCTGTCCCCACGATGACGGCCGTCGGTGTGGCTAGCCCCATCGCGCAGGGGCAGGCGATGACGAGCACCGCGACAGCCGGCAACAAACCCCGCAATGGGTCACCGGTCGCCAGCCACCATCCCGCGAAAGTGAGGAGCGCGATCACGATCACCGCCTGCACGAAGACGCTCGCGACACGATCGACCAAGGACTGGATGGGGGCCTTCGAACCCTGCGCGTGCTGGACGAGACGGACGATCTGCGCGAGCACCGTCGCCTGGCCGACAGCGGTCGCCTGGAGGACGAAAGTGCCCGTCGTGTTGAGTGTCCCGCCCCACACGCGGTCACCCGGTCCCTTCTCGACCGGCAAGCTTTCCCCGGTCAACATGCTCTCGTCGACCGCCGAGCGTCCCTCGACCACGAAGCCATCGACCGGAATCCGCTCGCCGGGCCGCACGATGACGAGATCACCGGGCAGGACCTCGTGCACGGGAATCTCGATCTCGCGACCCCCACGCCGGACGCGCGCCGTCTTCGGCTGCAATCCGAGCAATCGCCGCACGGCCGACGTCGTCTGCCCCCGCGCCCGCGCTTCGAGATAGCGGCCCAGCAAAATCGCCGCGATCACCACTGCCGCGACGTCATAATAGGTGTGACCGACATGCGCGTGCGGTGCCCACAGGGCCAGAAGCGTGCTGGCGAGCGAGGAGAAGAAGGCAGCACTCGTCCCCAAGCTGACCAGTGTGTCCATGGTGAACTGACCGTGTCGCAGATTGTGCAACGCCGCGAGGTGGAAGCGGCGTCCCAAATAGCCCCACACTGGAAGCGTCGCGGCGAGCAGCACGATGCTGGACCAGCGGGACGGCGGCACGAACATGTTCAGCACCACGACCGGCAGCGCGAGAGTCCAGGCCAGCACCACTTCGTCACGCAGCCGCCGTAGCTGACGCGCACGACGCTGCTCCGTGTCGTCGCTCGCCTCGGCGACCGCCGGAACGGTCGGCACGATCGCCGCGTGGTAGCCAGCCGCTTCGACAGCGCCGATCAAGGCATCGAGGTTCGTCGTGCGCGGATCGTAGCGAACCAGCGCACGCTCGCTCGCCAAGTTGACGCTCGCCCCGACTACTCCAGGCACCCGGCTCAGTGCTCGCTCCACGCGGCGGACACACGAGGCACACGTCATCCCCTCGATCGCCAACTCGACCGTCGCTTCCGCCTCTGCTTCACCGGGTGGTAGGGTCTCGAGCGGCCGAGCATGGTAGCCAGCGCGCTCGATCGCCGCAGTCAGTTCTTCCACCGCGACATCTGGCCGACTCAACGTCACCGTTGCCTCCTCGGTCGCGAGGTTGACGCTCGCTTCCGCCACACCCGGCACCGAGGCGAGCGCTCGCTCCACCCGGCGCACGCAGGAAGCACAGGTCATCCCCTCGATAGCCAAGCGCACGGTCGGAGTCGACTCGGCTGGTCGCTGTTCCCGCGGATCGCTCATCGTGTCCCCCTTCGCCGTTCAGCCCACGCTGCGGGTGAAGCGCTCGATCGCTTCCGTCAGTTCTTGGATCGCTGCTTCCTTGTCCTCGGCTTCCAGCACGCACCCGCGGATGTGATCTTCCAAAAGCACGAGGCCGACGCTCCGGGCAGCCGCGATCACCGACGAAAGCTGCACGAGGATGTCCACACAGTAGCGATCCTCTTCCACCATCTTGATGATGCCGCGCACTTGACCCTCCATCCGGCGCAGGCGGGCGAGGATGCGCGCCTTGTCCGCACGGTAGGAATCGACTCGTCGCTCGCAGCCGGGTTCCTCTCGTGGCTCGCTCATCACTCCTCCATATACCCCTCTAGGGTATATTCTCTCTTCAGTCTACACGACGGCGGTCGAGCCGACGACCAACGACTCGAACCGCACGCTCATGAGTGGTCTCCGGCCGGTCTCAGCGATCGTCCGAATGGCGAGAGATCGGTGTCACGGAAAGGAGCACGCTGACGAGACAGGCGGCCCATACTCGCCACCGCCACCTCGACGAACGGCAGCGGGCGACCAGGTCGACCCCGGTCACGGTAAGAGACGTAACCCGCCATTCGCGAACTCGGCACGCGTGCCGAGTTCGGCGCACAGACGGCGCATTCGTTCGCACTGGCGAGCCGCGCGCAATGGATCGGAGCGACGCGCTTGAAAATCGACGATGACCGTCGGCACCAGCTGGATTTCGCGGACAGCGTTTCCGTCGAGTACCACGAGGAAGACGAACGACTCGTCGTTGCGCTCGACCTCGTCGACCGCGTAGTCATCGACGAAGTCGCCACAACTGTAGAGGATCGCCCCTCCCCGGTAGAACTCGACGCCACGCGTGATGTGCGCGCTGTGCCCGTACACGATGCGGGCACCAGCCTCGAGGAGGGTACGCCCGGCCCGGACATGTTCGGGCAACGGTCGCTCACCCCAGTTCGGTCCCCAGTGGTACGAGACGATCACCACGTCGACCCGCTGTGCGGTCTCCCGGACGAGCTCGCCGAGATCGCGGAAGCGCGGATCAGCCGGATCGCACGGCGCGTAGAAGAGACCAGGGAGATCGGGCCGCGCTTCCCACTCCGGCTCGTTGTCAGTGACCGCGATGAGTGCGCAGGAAAGGCCGCCGATGGCGAATCGGGCTGGTCTCCGTGCCTCGGCAAGATCGTGTCCAGCACCGGCGCGAGCGATCCCAGCCCGATCGAGCGTCTCCAACATCTCCGACAGTGCTCGATCACCGAAGTCCAGGACATGATTGTTGGCCAGTGAGACTGCGGTGAGCTGAGCGGCCTCCAGCACCGCCACGTTCTTCCGATCGCTCCGGAAGACGAAGCGCTTGCCAGGCCACGGCTCACCGGTATCGGCGAGCACGCATTCGAGATTAGCGATACGGGCATCGGCTGCCAGCAAGACAGACAGGACATCGCCCCAGGGATAGGCCGGCGACGCATCGCGCAGGACGCGATTGACCAACCGGCCCAACATTACATCCCCGATGAGCGCGATCCGGATGGCCTGCATGGTCGATCGTCCACCTCAGTCCGCGGGGGACGCCAGGCCACGCAACTCCAGTGTCCGCACCAGACCGGTCATCCGGTCGACGACCCGGACTGCATGGTTGTTCGTGTCGGCGACATACACCCGATCAGTCGTGACAGCCAAACCACTTGGTTCCCAGAAACACGCTCGCTCGGGTGGCCCGTCCTCATGTCCCGGCTGGCCGGTGCCCAACCAGCTCGAGCAGCGACGGGTCGCGGGGTCGAGCCGCTTGATTTTGTGATTGTAGGTGTCAGCGAGGAGCAGTTCCTCGCCGGTCCAGGCCACGTCGAGCGGATGCTGCAGCAGCACGGTATCACCCGTGCCGTCACGATCACCGAAATCGAAGAGCCCGGTACCCACGAGACGACCGACCTTGGGATTCGGCGTACCGGGGAAATCGACTGTGCGGATGGCGCTGGCTTCTGGACAGGCGACATAGAGCACGCGATCGTCGCTCGCCAGGCCGGAGGGCTGGGCGAACCAGGCACGCTCGAGCGGCCCTCCCTGGATTCCCTCCATCCCCGAGCCGGCATACGGTTGGATGATGCCGCTGGCGAGATCCAGTACCCAGATCTGGTGACTACCGGCCATCGCCACGAAGAGCAGCCCGTTCCGATGCCAGAGCGCCCAGGGAGAGCGCAGGTCGACCTGACGGGCTGGCCCCGCGCTGAGCATGCCCTGCCCGAGCCGACCAGTTCCGGAGACCGTCTCGACCGTGCCGGTCGCCAAATCGATGCGACGGATGGCATGGTTACCGCGGTCAGCGACGAAACACGTCTCACCGACCAACGCGACCCCTTGCGGCTCACAGAAGCGTGCTTCGTCGAGTGACCCGTCGCGGAGACCCGGTCGACCGTCTCCGATCACTGCCGTCACTGTCCCGTCTAGGCGAGCGATGACCAGCCGGTGATGACCCGTATCGCTCACCACGAGCCGATCTCTGCCGGGATCGACAGCTAGCTTACCAGGGAACGCGAGCGGTCCCCGCGGGCGTTGCAGCGGCGAGAGCAGCATGAATGGCTCGCTCGTCGTCACTCCGGTGCGCTCGAGCAAGCGCCCGACTGCCTGCACGAGGCGCTCGGCGGAGATTTCACCCTCGTGGATACCGAGGAGATATCCTTCTGGACTCAGGAACACCAAGGTCGGCCAGGCACGGATCGCGTAGCTCCGCCAAATCTGGAGCGCTGGATCGTGCACGACTGGGTGCTCGATCCGTTCGCGGAGAACAGCCTGGCGGACGTTCTGCGGGTCACGCTCGTTGGGAAACTTGGGCGAGTGGACACCGATGACGACGACCTGCGACGGATACCGTTCCTCGACCGCCCGCAACGCGGGCAAGACATGCAGGCAGTTGATTCAGCAATACGTCCAGAAATCGAGGATCACCAGGCGGCCACGTAGGTCAGCGAGCCCGAGCGGTCGTCGGACATTCAGCCAAGCGAGTCCGGGAGGAAAATCGGGCGCGCGGACCGGACCCAGCTCCTCATCCCATCGTCGCATGCTCGTCCCCCGTTCGTCGGTCGCGCCTCTCGCTCGAGCATAACAAGTTTCCCCGTCGCCCGGTGCAGTGAACGGGCGACCATGGCGCGCCATCTCTGATCGCCCTCGACCTTGCAACGGGAACGAACACCATGCGTCGCGCAGCGTGGTGGGTCGTGTCGCTCTGCGTCGGGTAGATGGAACACTCTCAGGCTCGCCGATGGCACGGCGATGTCGCCGACGCGAGCGAGCCATCGCGAAGAGGAGGAGATCGGGCTCTCTCCAGCCCTTC
>DAOTYK010000228.1:0-1969 GCA_034434855.1 Thermomicrobium sp. | reverse complement strand
GGCATCCAATGGCAGCTCGCGGAAGCTGCGACGACGATCTGGCTCTCTCGCCTGGCCATGTACGAGGCAGCGCGCAAGATCGATCGCGGCGAGTTCGCCGCGAAAGAAGCAGCGATGGCCAAGCTCTACTCCACGGAAGCGTGTCAGCACGTCGTCGATACGGCTGTGCAGCTCTTCGGTGCGCGCGGTTACTGCCGTGATTACCCGCTCGAGCGCATCTACCGCAACTATCGGAGCCTCCGTATGGTCGAGGGAACCAGCGAAATCCAGCGGCGCATCATCTGGAAGCAGATGTCCAAGCTCTACGACCCGGAGCGCGCCCCGGACGAACGGACGCGCGAGCACGCGATCCGCGTCGAGCGCATGCTCGAGCGCGCGTTGGCAGTCGATCGCCCCTATCAGGATTGGGGCTTCCGGTATCTGGACGAGGCGGCAGCAGACGACTGAGAGCGGCCTCGCTCGACCGACGCTGTCGAGCGAGCCGTCGCCCAACGACCCGGGAGGCGTGTCCTGCCGATCACGCCTCCCGGGATCGGTGTCGCGGTTTTTGCCGATAGCGACGCGTGTCGCTCGGCAGGAGGATCGACGAGGAGTCGCCACACGAACCGGGTCGGCATCGCTCCGCGGTGCGGCGGTGCGCGACTGGCAGCGATGAGTTCGTAGGGCCGGAAGGAAGGGATTCTCCGTCACGGACGAGGCAAGCGCTCATGAGCGCGTTCGAGGAGGCCTGCGTCACTGGTGATGTCCGGCAAAATCCGTGTGGTAACATGTCGCCGATGAACCGTTCGGCCGGGAAGGGGGAGAGCAGCATGGCATCCGATCTCCTCATCACGACCACGACGGCGATCGAGGGACGACCGGTCAAAGAGTACCTCGGTGTGGTGACAGGAGAGGCCATCTTGGGAGCGAACATCTTCCGCGACATCTTCGCCAGTATCCGCGACATCGTCGGTGGTCGCTCCGGGGCCTACGAGAAGGAGCTGCGCAAGGCCCGCGAGATCGCCTTCCAAGAGATGGCCGAGGCGGCCCGCCAGCTCGGTGCCAACGCAGTGATCGGAGTGGATATCGACTACGAGACGATCGACATGGGCGGGAGCAACATGCTCATGGTCACGGTTTCGGGTACCGCAGTCCGGATCTGAAGCCGGGCAGAGACCGGCGGAAAGCGTCCGCCGAGGCGGTCTGCCATCTGTGTCATCCGGCGGTCGGCCGCGCGCTGGACTTCGATCCAGCGGACCGGCACAGCGCTGGGTGGGATGGCAGGGAAGCGAATGGTTCGCGTGAGCCCCGCACCGTCGATGGGTCACCCCCGTCTCTCCGCTGACACCGGACTTGCGGGGTCGGAGCGAGTATCTCGCGTCTCGCTCTCATTGCACTGCTGAGCGCCCGTCAGGCTGGAGGCAGCGCGGCTCTGCAGCGACGCTTCGCGACAGGCGCTCGCGGGTGATCGGCCTGCACGCTGCGCTGGTATCAGGACAGGACTACCGAGCAACAGGGAACGAGCGATTGACGCCTTCCCATATTGCCTGCTACAGTTGCCTGGTGCTGATCGGTGGTCTGCACCGATCGCCTGCTGGTGCTATCGATGGATAGTCGGACAAGCCGGAGGGTGGAGCGAGCGGACGATGATCAAGCTGCGCCTACGCCGCATGGGAAAGAAGAGGCAGCCACACTACCGGATCGTCGCGGCCGAGGCACGTTGGCCCCGCGATGGCCGGTTCATCGAAGTCATCGGGTATTACAACCCCCGTACCGATCCGTATACACTCGAAGTGAATGTCGAGCGAGCGCGCTGGTGGCTCGAGCACGGGGCACAGCCGACTGATACGGTCCGTGCTCTCCTGGTTCGTGCCGGCGTCCTTCCACCGCGTCAGCAGAACGAGGGCAAGCGCGGAACTGCTGAAACCGCGCAGCCCGAGGCATGAGGAGCGTGAATCGTGCAGCGCCGCGACGGCCAACGACCACCCCA
>DAOTYK010000227.1:0-2288 GCA_034434855.1 Thermomicrobium sp. | reverse complement strand
CATCCGATCACGCTCGCGGCCCTCGGTCTCTTCTGCTTATGGGCCTTCTGGAGTTGGCGCTTGCTGGCCCGTGAAAAAGACCCGGACGAATCATGGACTGCCTGGCTGCAACGCGTCTCACCGCCCGGTTCGGTAGCCTCGGCTCTCGCCACGGCGCTCGCTGATCGGGCCGGACTCGCCTGGGGCACGGGTATCGGCGCGGGGATCTTCATCGCACTCTACACCAGCCTCTTCACGAACCTCGGCGGTCTGGCCAGCGGAACCGTCGGCGCGCTCGGGTACTGGCTCGGGCAACACGGTGTCCAGCGCGGGGAACAGCCATGGTTTTACTATCTCGTGCTGCTTCCTCAGTACGAGCTCATCGCCGCCGCCGCATTTCCGATTGGGCTCGCCCTCGCGCTGTGCGGAGGATTGGCTGCGCTCCGGCGGAGCGCACCACCAGCTTCCTGGCTGACGCTCACCTTTCTCGTCTATTGGACGACAGTTATGTTCGGCGTCCTCTCCTGGGCTGGCGAGAAGATGCCGTGGTTGGTGATCCACATCACGGTTCCCTTGTGCCTCCTCGCTGGCCTCCTCGTGGGCAGGCTCCTCGAGCAGTTCGAGCGCGCCTGGACAGGCTGGAACCGCGGTCAACGGCGCCTCGCGCTCGGCTTGGCCACGCTCGTCGTCGCGCTCCTCGCGCAGTGGTTCCTCGCGATGGCCTGGGTCACAGCCGGTCCCTTCGAGACGACGCAGGGGCCCCCGCTGCGATCGATTCGTCTCGGGGAAGAGACAGCGCTCCGCCTGGCCTGGGTGCCCGTGCTCGTCGCTGCTTTCGCGGTCATCGTGCCAGCTGTCGATCGACGATGGCGCCAGTTCGCGCTTGCAGCAGTCTCCGGCTGGTTGATCGCAGCAGCGCTGTTTCAAGTCCACGCCGGATGGCGGGTGACCTATCGCGAGGGGGACGTGCCGCGCGACATGCTGATCTATGTCCAGACAGCACCCCACGTCGTCCAGCTCACGCGTGACCTCGAGCGCTTTTCGCACGAGCTGACTGGAGGGATGGATCTGGAGATCTGGTACGACTCGGGAACGCAGTGGCCGATGAACTGGTACCTTCGCGAATTTCCGCGTCGCCGCTATTTCGGCACGACCCTCAACGCCCTTCCTGAGTATCCGCCGCCGATCGTGCTCTACTCGCTCGAATACTTGCGTCCGGAAACCGATGCCCTTTTGCGGAGCCAGTACACGAGTTTCGACTATCCGATGCGCTGGTGGTATCCAGAAGAGACCACGTACCGAGCATTCGCGATCGCGCCCGAACTGAAGAACCCAGCACGCCAGAACCTGCAAACGAGTGATCTCCCGCCGTTCACGCTCGGCGATGTGCTCCAGAGCATCTGGCGTAGTGTGACGAGTGCGCGGGAACCATCGCAACAGGCCAAGCTGTTCCGGTTGGTCGCCCTGCGCGAACTGCCCTCGCCGATCGGCTCGTACCGCTTCCGCCTTTACGTCCGCAATGACCTGCTTCCGGCTTTCCAGGAGATCCGGCTGCGGCAACCGCGGTTGGATCCGGTCCTGGCAGCACCACCGGTCCCGACCGAGAGGGAGGTATCGTCATGAGCGTACCAGCATCGTCGGCACCTGAGCGATCGCTCCTCGATCGGGAGATCCCGCTCGGACCGATCATGCTGCGCCTCGCACCGTGGGTTGCGCTGCTCGCTCTGGCAGCACTGCCCCGGCTCTACGGCTTGCGCTCCTACCCGCTCGCTCCGCAGGAAGCACGTTTGGCTTGGGACGCCAATCGCCTCGTCACCGGCGGCGACCTCATGACCGCTGGATGGACTCAGCCGCTTCCCACCGCCTCGGCTGCGCTCGCTTTCTTTCTCTTCGGCCCGGGGGATGGAGCAGCGCGACTCACCAGCCTGCTCGCCGGACTGGCGAGCGTGGTACTGGCTATCCGGGTCGGACAGCGCATCGATCCGCTGCTCGGTTGGGCCAGCGGCATCTTGCTCGCCCTCTCCCCGACCCTCGTCGTCGCCAGTGCGCGACTCGACGGAACGATGCTGCTCGTGAGCCTGGCGCTGGCGGTTGCCTATGTTCTGCTGCGTCCCACACCCGTCCGGTCCTCGCCCTTCCTCTTGGGCCTCTTGCTCGGCACCGCTCCGCTCGCCCACCCGCTCGGCTGGGTCCTCACGCTCGGTGGGACTGCCTTCCTGCTCGCACGCTGGTCGCCTCGCGGCCGGAATCTAGCTTCTCTAGCCGCAGGAGCCCTTTTCATCATGGCCCTGACCAGCACGTACCTCCTC
>DAOTYK010000226.1:0-1608 GCA_034434855.1 Thermomicrobium sp. | reverse complement strand
AGCCGTCCCACCCCACACGGGGGTAAGGCCCCGGGGAGATGACCCGGTAGCGAGGCGGCCGGTGGACAGCGGGTAACCGACTGGAGCCAAGCCGTCCTCATGGCCGAGGCCAGTCCTCACCTCGCTTCTCGCTCGTCTGCCGAGCAAACAGGCACAGCAGAGCCGACCTCAGCGATCGGACCCGCCGTCGACTGTCTTTCCTTCTCGTCGCGTGTGCGCGTGGCCGAGAGCGGTGTGGCAACACCCCGTTCCATCCCGAACCGGGTCGTGCCCCACACCAGCGCCGGAGAGTACTGCGCGGGCAACCGCGTGGGAGGCGAGGCCGCTGCGCGCACACCCGACGAGAAGGTTCGCGATGACGCATCCGCTCGCACGCCGCGGGGTGGAGCAGCGGCAGCTCGCTGGGCTCATAACCCAGAGGTCGTGGGTTCGAATCCCACCCCCGCTACCAAAACGACGAGCCCTCGGCAACACTGCCGAGGGTTTGTCGCATGAGGACGACGATGTGTCGGGCACGCTCTCGGTTTCAGGTCGCTGCTCCCGGTTACGCTCGTTTGCCGCCCGAGCGTGCGTTTCTTTATCTTTGTTTTGCTGGTGACCTTGTTTTTCGTGCGACATCGAACCGAACTGGCAGAATCGCGCCATTTTCCGATTGCCCGACCACAATCGCTACTCCTGATCAGCGCTGCCCAATAACTCGCTCTGTTGTCCATCATCTGGCAATTGCGTCTCCTACTCGTTGCTTCGGGCCTTTCGGTACGGCTCTGGCGACTCTTTCGGGCCTCATCTCCATCGTGTCCGGGTCAGTACTGTCACCCCGGCTGGCCCGGCAGCTGGTGCCCTGGTCTTCGCTGCGGAGCTGCAAGTAGCAGGTGTTCCGACGACAGCAGCAGTGGCTGCCACGGTAACCTATGGTGTGATTGGATTATTCTCTTTCCTGCTCTTGCTTCCACTCACTTCCCTGCTCCTCGTCACTCGACAGCTTGGGTCACTATCTCTTTTCTCGATTCTCTTTCTCGACGCTCTTGTGCCCTTGATGTTGCCTTTCTTGCTGGTGTGGCTAACGCGTCACGGTACGATGCGCTTGTCGAGGGTGTCGCTCGTTCGGGAATTGGTGGAGACCGCCCGCTCGTATCGAATTTCCACACTGGGGTGCGCTCTCGTCCTGGCACTCGCAGTCGGTCTTCTCAACCTAGCCCTCTTGTCTTGTACGGTGGAGCACGAGTCGTCGGCGGGACGTTGACGGTCGATGAAGCACTCATCGCCTATCAAGGTGCCTATCTCTTTGCATTCTTGATTCCCTTCGCGCAAGGAAGCGGCGCGGTCGAACTTGCGGGGGTGAGCTTGCTAAAGGCTCTGGGACTCCCCGCACCGACTGCGCTCGCGGCCGTGTTGCTCTGGCGATTCCATGAACTTTGGTTCCCCTTTTTGCTCGGTATCGGACTCTCGGCGCAGCGGGAGCCAGTGATTCGCCGTGCATTGGATCGCCTTCCCGCATTACTGCTCCTTTTGGTCGGGAATCGTGGGCATGGTCGGGCTCCTCGAACCGCACCATCACCGCGTGGTGCCTCGTCGTCTGGAGGCGAGTGGACTGCTCGAACCATGGGA
>DAOTYK010000225.1:0-4900 GCA_034434855.1 Thermomicrobium sp. | reverse complement strand
AGCGTCTCCGGAGCCTGGACGCTGTAGCCATACTCGAACCCGAGCGGGCCAGCTTCGGAGAGCGGACTGTTGTAGACGGCGAAGCTCGCCCGAGCTGCCGGCATCTGCTGCAGCGGAATAACACGTTCCCCTGTCTCGAAGTCGTAGAAGGCAACGTGCCGCTGGCTAAAGGTGCCCCGAATAGTGTCCTGGCCAGTGAGGCGAATGGGTGTCCCCTCGGCCAAAAGCGAGGCGAAGGCGAGCAGTTCCGCGTGCGCCCAGTCGATCGCTTCTTCACGCTCGACGACCTCGAGCCGGCGCTGCAACTGCCGACGCAGTTTCGGATTCAGATTGAACCCGGCTGGGAGCGTATGTGCTTGGCGATTGAGTTCCTTCAGCGTTTCCAGCGGTACGGCGGTCACGGTCGTCGGTAGCGTGGTGGGTGCACCTGATCCGATGCCTCCGTTCACCTGATCGGCTCGTTGCGCCCTGGCGAGGATCTCTTGTCGGAGATACTGGAGCTTACCGAACAGCTCCTGCTCGAGAGCAGCTGCCTCGTCTCGAGTGACGATTCCTTCGGCGACGAGACGCTGGGCCCAGAGTTCACGAACCGTTGGGTGTTCTGCGATCCGGCGATACATCACTGGCTGCGTGAAGGTCGGCTCGTCGCCCTCGTTGTGACCCCACCGACGATAGCCGATCAGGTCGATCAGGACATCCTTGTGGAATCGCTGGCGATAGGCGAAAGCGAGTCGAGCGGCGGTGAGGCAGGCTTCTGGATCATCGGCGTTGACGTGAATGACTGGGACTTCGAACCCACGGGCAGGATCGGATGCGTAGAAGGTGGAGCGCCCTTCTTGTGGTTCGGTGGTGTAGCCGAGCTGATTGTTCACGATGATGTGAAGAGTTCCACCCGTCGCGTAACCAGGAATACCGCTCATGTTGAGCGTTTCGGCGACGATGCCCTCGCCGGGGAATGCAGCGTCGCCATGGATCAAGATAGGTAAGCAGGCATCGACGTCCTGTTCGGGTGCACCCGGTCGATCGCGTCGCTCCTGGAGAGCGCGTGCCATGCCTTCGACGACGGGATCGACGAACTCGAGGTGACTGGGGTTATGGGCGAGAATGACCTGGAGTTGGCCGGCGGCACGGATGCCGCCCATGTGGTACTTGACGTCGCCCGTGTAGCCGAGGGTGCCGCCCTCGGTGAGGGCAGCCGGTTCCCGGTGATCCAGGCCCATGAACTCGGCCAGAATCTGCTCGTACGGCTTGCCGAGTACGTGGGCCAGCACGTTCAGGCGGCCGCGATGCGCCATGCCCATCGCGACTTTCGGGATACCCGCCTCGGCGACCTGGCGGAGGATCTCGTCGAGGATCGGCACGAGCGTATCGGTGCCCTCGATCGAGAAGCGCTTCTGCCCGACGAAGGTTCGGTGGAGGAAGCGCTCGAACACCTCGACCGCGGTCAGCCGCTCGAGCAACGCACGCTTTTCTTCTGGGGAGAGGCGAACGCGATAGCGCTCGGACTCGATCGCTTCCTCGAGCCACTCGCGCTCGTTGCGATCCTGCAAATGGCCGTAATCGTAGCCGATCGTTCCACAGTAGATCTGACGCAGGCGCTCGATCGCTTCGGCCGCATTGCGGGTACCCTGTGCGGCAGGCCCACCGACCAGCGTCGCTGGGAGATGCTCGAGGTCCTGTGCTGTCAACCCATGGTAGGCTGGATCGAGTGCGGGATCACCAGGCGGCGGGCTCCCGAGTGGGTCGAGGCGTGCAGCACGATGGCCGCGGTGACGGATCCGTTGCGCGAGCTGAACGACAGCGGCGACCTTCGTAAAATCGAATGCCGGCCCTGCGATCGCAGCGGCCGGCGGCGGGGCAGCGAGCTGCTCGAGGTGAGGTCCCCACTGCTCGAAGAATGCCCGCCACTCCGGCGTGACGGCCGTCGCATCTCGACGGTAGACCTCGTACAGTTCCAGAATGTAGCCAAGGTTGAGGCCGGTCAATCGCTCGAGTGCCTCTTGCTGGTTCACCATGGCACCCACCCACCTCGTCGCTTTCGTTTCGGCACCCAGACTCGGGACGCTGCGCCAGGTTCTCGACCGCATCCCACCGAGTCTGTGGATGCCGCATACCAATGATACTCCTTGTCGCACTGCTCCGATGTTGGATCATTCGATTATTTTGGACGAGGCATAAGGATCGCTTTTAAGCCGGCTGGAGAGGTGGGATCACCTCACCGTTGGCGATGGACGTGACCCGCTCCGGTGTGTAGACGGTCGCCGGATGAATCGCGTGTACCATGGCCGCGACACGTAAAGAGGCCAAGTCGGGATCCTCGCGCGTTCGCGCTTCGAACCGCTCCCAGACGTCTTCGGGAAGCCTTCGCCGCAACTCGAACGTCGTAAAGGCAAACATGGGAAGAAGATCGTCGTCTCGTCGGCTGGCATAACGAGCGAGTGCCTGCTCGAGATCGATGCCATCGGTCTGCACCCGAGCGAGTTCCTCAGCGAGCAACCAAGCAGTGCGCGCTGCATTGCCCATGCCTTGCACGCTGTGCGGGTCTTGATGACAGCCAGCGTCGCCGACGAGCGCCCAGCCAGTGCCAGAGGCCTGACAAAGAAAATTTGGCAGGTGGCCTGTGCCGCGGATCGGTGCGACTCGGCGTGCCGAAACGATCCGTTCCCAGACCTCAGGGATACGGCGGAGTCCGTCGAAAAAGTGCTGGGTGACATCGCGGCGAAATGCCGAGAAGGCCCGGTGCTCCACACCGTAGCCGACGAGCGTGAGACCAGCATCGCAGGGAAAGAGGAAAGCAGCAGCGTACTCCGCTCCGATCTCCGGATAGTCGCCGCGATAGGCGAGCGCAGCTAAGTCGCTGTCCCATGGTAGGCCGTCGACGTACGTGTAGTACCACGCGAAGAGGGGAGGACTCTCTCGTAGAAGGGGCGCTCCGACCTGGCGGGCGACAGTCGAATTCTTGCCGTCGGCACCGATCACGAGCGGTGCAGAGGCGAGCCATTCTTCGCTCATTGTCTCGACGACGACATCCCATCTCCGATCGTCCACCTGTCGGACGGCAGTTACCTGGGCACCACCGAGTGCGGTCACATTGGAAAGCGATCTCACTGTCTCGAAAAGCGCGGTATCGAGCACCTCGCGGCGAATGCAGAGCGCAAAGTCGAACCCCTCGAACTCCGGGAAGGGTGCCGCCACGTAAGGAAAACGAAGCCAGCGAATACGTGGCGCTCCGATACGGAGAACCGGTTCCAAAAGACCCGCTCGCTGTAAGGCATGTAGCGTGTCGCTGAAGAAGAGATGGGTCGAAAGCGTCGGGCGCGGAAACCGCGCTCGTTCGACGAGAAGGATCGACCACCCGAGCTGTGCCAGGGCAGACGCAGTGACGCAGCCAGCGATCCGGGCTCCCACGATGATGGCATCGAATCGACCGATCTGCTTGGCCATACTCCGCTCGCTGTCTCCGAAACTGAGCCGATCCGGTCGAATATCGAATAGAGAAGAATCGGCGCCGTCGTGGCATTGAGTATGCCCCGAGGCGCGAATGCGAGGGCTCGAGAGACCGGTCTGTGTCGAGCGTGGCCGAGGTCCTCTCGATCGTCCCTCCTTGTCGGGCTACTGTGACTCGTGGCGGCTGTGGCAGGCGCTGATGATCGAGGAAACGCTGGCGCTGCACTGGCCGTTACGGCACCTCGCACCGGATTCGAAGGGAGGTCCTGCAGGCGAGCGCTACAGTGCTCACCGAGTCGACTGGGAGGGTTGCGACTATTCGAGTCGAGATGCGGCGCTGCTCCGTTGCCAGTTCGCGACTCGCGGCGTACACTGAGCTGAGCCAGGCCGGTCGATTCCTGACCGGATCTGGGCATCGAGAACGGGACGGCAGAAGCGGTGGACGTGTCGAGTCCGAGTCGCCACTCCAACGAGTTCCCCGGCTGACCCCACATGGCGCCGACGCGACGCTCCGGGGTGGCCGGGCGAGACCAGCCACAACGGAGCAGGTCGCTGGTGCGCCGAGTGTTCGCTCGGCCCCAAAGATTTGACAACGCGAACGATGAGACCAGCCGCGTCGTGCTGTCGTCGAGCAGTAGGACGCACGAGAGCTGGATGAGCCTCCCGTACGGTGAGCTGCGGCGACGTCTTCGGTGGAAGCCGGGAAAGGAGACCGCATGACCACGGAAATGGACGTCCAGATGCAGCTCCGCGCGCTTCTCGAGCGTGGAGAGCGGGAAGCGGTCGAGGATCTGTTGTGGGAACTCGTCGAGCAACGGCAACTCTATCCTGTTCTCCGCGAGCTGGAGCCCATCGAACTGGCGCGCCTCGCCGAACTCCTCGGGGACGAGACGTTCGGAGAGTTCCTGGCCGAGTTGGATCCGAGCGATGCGGCCGATGTGCTCGAGCGCTTGAGTTCGCGAGAGGCAGCGGATGTCCTGGAGGCGATGGCCCCTGATGATGCGGCCGATGTCTTCGCTCGTCTCGATCCGGACGAGGCCCGTCAGATCCTCGTCGAGATGGAACCGCTCGAAGCGCAGGAGCTGCAGGAGCTTTTGAGCTACCCGCCTGAGACTGCCGGCGGGCGGATGACCCCCTCGTACGTGGCTTTGTTGCCGGATGTCCGCGTCGACCAGGCGATCGCGGCGCTGCGGAAGGTAGCTGCGGAAGTCGAGACGATTTATTACGCCTATGTCGTCGACGAAGCCAATCACCTCTTGGGCGTCGTCTCGATGCGTGATCTCGTGTTGAGCCCGCCCTACCGGACCGTGGGCGAAGTGATGACCCGTGAGATCGTGAAAGTGCGCGCCACCGCCGATCAGGAGGAAGCCGCGCGCTTACTCGTGGACGAGGGGCTTTTGGCCATACCGGTCGTCGATGACGAGGATCGCTTGCTCGGCATCATCACGGTCGA
>DAOTYK010000224.1:0-2044 GCA_034434855.1 Thermomicrobium sp. | reverse complement strand
CTCGAGGGAGATATCGCTGATCCAGCGGCAGTGGCCGAGGCGATGGCGGGCTGCGACGCAGTCGTCAACTTCGCAGCCGAGACGCATGTGGATCGCTCCCTCCTGGAGCCAGCGGCCTTCATCCAGACGAACGTGTGGGGCACCATGGTGCTGCTCGAGCAGGCGCTCCGGGCAGGTGTCGATCGTTTCCTCCACGTGAGCACTGACGAAGTCTACGGCGAGGTGCTGAGCGGTTCAGTCGGCGAGGACGAGCCGCTGCGGCCCCGCAATCCCTACGCTGCGAGCAAGGCGGCCGCAGAGCACTTCGTCTTCGCCTACTGGACGAGTTACGGACTCCCCGTGCTGGTGACTCGTGGCTGCAATACCTACGGTCCTTACCAGCATCCGGAAAAGTTCATTCCCTTGGCCATCACCAATCTTCTCACTGGCCGACCGGTCCCTCTCTATGGTGACGGACTCCATGAGCGCGACTGGCTCTACGTCGAGGATCACTGTCGAGCCATTTGGACCGTGCTGGTGCGCGGTAAGCCTGGTCAGGCCTACAACATCGGGGCAGGGCAGCATCGACCGAACATCGCGGTGGCGCGAGCGCTGGTTGGTCTGCTCGGCGCCGACCCGAGTGCCATCGTGCACGTCGCCGATCGGCCCGGACACGATCGGCGCTACGCCGTCGATTGGAGTCGACTGCGGGCGCTGGGCTGGCGGCCGATGGTCGACTTCGAGGAAGGCTTGGCGCGGACGGTCGCTTGGTACCGGGCGCGGGCGGATTGGTGGTCGGCGCGTCGCGATGCTGCGTTCGCCGCGTATTACGCTCGGAATTACCAGGGACGAGAAGGATACCGCAACCAGCCGTGACGCTGACGATCGAGCTGGCTGTGGCCAAGACGCATCGGGCTGGTAACCGCGAAAGCGGCGACACGGTCGAACTCATCGAACGACCAGGCGGTGGGCTCTCGGTCGTCCTGGTCGATGCGCAAGGCAGCGGAATGGCCGCGAAACTGTTGAGCCTTCAGGTGGCCGGTCGTGTCCTGACGCTGCTCAATGAGGGAGTGCGCGATGGTGCGGCGGCTCGCGCCGCGCACGACTTCCTCTTTACCCTGCGAGGCGGACGGGTCTCGGCCGAACTCGATATCGTCTCGGTCGATCTGGCGAGCCGGACTTTGGTGGTGACGCGCAACAGCGAGGCACCGCTCGTGCTGATCCGCGACAGCGAAGTAGAACTCGTTGCTTCGACAGGTGGCCGGATCGGACTGTACCGGCATACGCGCCCGAGTGTGACCGAGTGGGCGCTCGAGCCGGGGCTGACCGTGATCGTCGTGAGCGATGGGGTGGCGCATGCCGGGGCGCACGCTGGGAAGACCATCGATCTGGCGGCGCTGGCCCGCCAGGAGTCTCCGGTATGCGAGACAGCACAGCAGTTGGCTGACCGCGTCATGTCCGCAGCACTCGCGGCCGATCGCGGTCATCCTCGAGACGACATGACGGTGGTGGTGCTGCGGTTGCAGGCTGGTGGGGTGAGGCAACCGGTTCGTCGACTCTTGCTCACCTTCCCGCTGACCGAGTGAGCCATGGTCCAGCCCAGTCGCTACACTTGACGGTCGAGTCCGGTGAGGTTGGCATGCGCGTCGTGCTCGTCGGTCCCTGCGGTGCGGGCAAATCGACAATCGCTGCAGCACTCGCCGCTCGTGGTGTGGAGGCGATCGCGGTGGGCCAAGAGCATTCGATCATTCGCGATCTCTGGCGCCGACCGGCGGCTGATCTGGTCGTGTTCCTCGATGCCAGTTTGGAGACGGTACGCGAGCGGCGAGGTGCTGACTGGCCGGCTTGGCTGTACGAGGAAGAGCAGCGGCGATTGGCGGAAGCTCGCGCGCATGCTGACCTCGTGCTCGATACCGGTCAGCTGACGGTGGACGAGGCGGTGGAGCGTATCCTGCGAGCGTTCGAGCAAGTGGGGCAGCATGGGGCGTGAGCGGCTTCTCTCGCTTTTCCTCGTCATCACCCTGTTGCTCACTGGTTGTCGGTTCAGTCTACCGCTGAGCCGGTC
>DAOTYK010000223.1:0-6800 GCA_034434855.1 Thermomicrobium sp. | reverse complement strand
CCGGATCGGTGCGGCACGTGGGGCTGCGTGAATCGGCCTACCTCATCGCCGCGGGGCTCGGCTGGCGGATCGAGCGCTACGAGGAGCGGATCGAACCGGTGATCGCTGAGCGTCGGATCGAGACGCGCTACTTCACGGTGGAGCCAGGACGGGTGTGCGGTGTGGACCAACTCGGCCGGGCCTTCGTCGAGGGTGAAGAACGGATCACATTGCACCTGCGCATGTATCTCGATGCCGATCCTGCCTATGATCGTGTGCTCCTCGAGGGGACGACCCCACTGGAACTGGTCATTCCCGGTGGCCTCCAGGGCGACCGGGCAACGACCGCGATCGCCCTCAATGCGGTGCCGCGGGTAGTCGCCCATACCCCGGGGCTGGTGACGATGGTCGATCTCCCCATCATCACTGTTCGTCCGTGATGTGCATGCTCGCTTGCTTGACAGTACGAGGGGGTCGCTTCGATGGTCTTGCCGAACCAGATGGATCGTGTCGCAGTCTTTTTCGATATGTCCAACCTCTATTTCGTCGCACGAGACCTCGGCGTACGGATCGATTATGCCCGTCTCTTGGAGTTCCTCGTCGCGGGGCGACGGTTGGTCTGTGCCTACGCGTACGTGACGCTGGCTGGCGAGGAGTCGAGCGCAGTGCCGTTCCTCACCTGGCTGCGCCGTAACGGGTTCCGGGTGGTCACGCGGACGCTACGGCGTGGAAGTGACGGAGCTCTGCGCGGGGATCTCGATTTGGAGATGGCGGTAGACGTGTTGCTGCAGGCGCCGCACGTCGACGTGATCGTGCTGGTGACCGGTGACGGTGATTACTGCTACTTGGTGGAGACGGTGCAGCGCCTGGGCCGACGAGTGGAGATCGCTTCTGCCCCACGGAACACGGCGGTGGAATTGATGGAACTCGCTGACTACTACGTCGACCTCGAAGTGAATCTGCGCCATTTCAGTCAGCCGCGCCCGCCAGCAGCGGGACGCGTGCGTCCCGAACCGGAGCATGGCGAAGAAGAGGTCTGGGAGCAGCAGGAGTTGGCCGATGACGATCTCGATCGCTGACGTCCTGCCCAGGCGCGAGGCGCTCCTCGCCGAACTCCGTATCCTGGTCGAGCTGGAATCGCCCAGCACCGACAAGGCAGCGGTCGATCGCCTCGTCGCGCACGTTCGCTCGCGAGCACGGCAACTCGGCGCCTCGATCGAGGAATACCCACAGCAGGAGTACGGTGATCTCACGATCGCCAGCTGGCCAGGCCAGGGGAATGCGTCAGCTGAGCCACTGCTCGTGCTCACTCATCTCGACACCGTCTGGCCGGTCGGGACGCTGGAGCGACGTCCTTTCCGGATCGAGGGAGACCTCGCCTTCGGCCCGGGGATCTACGACATGAAGGCGAGCATCGCTATGTTCCTGGAGGCGATGCGCTTTCTCCAGGAGCGACAGCTGGCGCACCGGCCGATCCGCTGGTTGATCAATACCGAGGAGGAAGTCGGCAGTCCTGTCTCGCGACCGCTGATCGAGGACGAAGCCCGGCGTTGTGCGGTCGTTTTCTGCTTGGAACCACCGGCACCGGGTGGAGCGCTCAAGACGGCACGGAAGGGTGTTGGGATCTTCACGGTGCGGATCACGGGGCGTGCAGCCCATGCCGGTGCTGACCCCGAGCGGGGGGTCAGCGCGATCCAGGAGTTGGCCAACCAGATCACCTACCTCCACAGCTTGAGCGATCCGACGCGCGGGACGACCGTCAACGTGGGAGTCGTCGGTGGTGGAACGCGTTCCAACGTGATCGCTGCCGAGGCGTGGGCAAAGGTCGACCTCCGCGTGGTGACGCAGGAGGAAGCCGAGCGAGTGACCGCGGCTATCCTGGGAACACGTCCCTGGCTTCGCGGCGCGACCGTGCAGGTACATGGTGGGATGAATCGTCCGCCGATGGAGCGGACACCGGCGATCGCTCGCGCATTCGAGCGAGCACGCGCGATCGCCCAAGAGCTGGGGTTGGAGATCGGTGAAGCAGCGACCGGTGGGGCGAGCGACGGTAACTTCACGGCTGCGCTCGGTCTGCCGACGCTGGATGGGCTGGGTTGCCCTGGTGACGGCGCCCACGCCGAGCACGAGCAGGTCAGCATCGCGGGGCTGATCGAACGGACGGCTTTCCTGACGGCGCTCTTGAACCGCTGGTGAGGAAGGCTGGGATGGATAGGGGCGAAAAGGAAAGGGGTTGACCGATGCGACTCGAAGTCGATCCACTGCAGATTTTGCCGCGTGTCCTGACACGCTACTCATCGGTCGTCGTCGACCGGGCCGAAGGGATCTACGTCTGGGATATCGAGGGCCAGCGTTGGATGGACTTCACCTCGGGGATCGCGGTCGTCAACACGGGGCACTGCCACCCGCGCGTGGTGGCGGCGATCCGCGAACAAGCTGGCAAGATCATCCATGCCCAGGCGAACATCCTGATCCACGAACCGATGCTGCGGCTCTCCCAACTCATCACCGCGACGATGCCACCCACGCTGAACCAGGTCTTCTTCACCAACTCAGGGGCTGAAGCGGTGGAGGGAGCGGTCAAGCTGGCCAAGGCGGCCACCGGGCGCCCGGCTATCATCGCGTTCCGCGGCGCCTTCCATGGTCGGACGCATCTGGCGATGGCCTTGACCACCTCCCGGGTCAAGGTGCGTGGTCATTACGAGCCGCTGGTTCCCTCGATCTACTATGCTCCGTATCCGTACCCGTTCCGAAACCCGTACAACGTCCCGGCCGAGGATGTCGACCTCGTCTGCATCGCGGAACTGGAGCGCCTGTTCCAGACCATGGTGATGCCGGACGACGTCGCGGCGATCATCGTGGAGCCGATGCTCGGCGAGGGCGGCTATGTCCTCCCCCCCAAGCGGTTCCTCCAGAATCTGCGGGCCATCTGCGACCGGTACGGGATCCTGCTCATCGTCGACGAGATCCAGACGGGGGTCGGTCGGACGGGGAAGATGTGGGCGTTCGAGCACTTCGGGATCGTGCCGGATATCGTCACGGTCGCCAAGGGAATCGCGTCCGGACTCCCGCTGGCCGCGGTGGTGGCGAATAGGGAACTGATGGATCGCTGGGAGCCGGGTGCGCATGGCGGTACCTATGGTGGCAATGCCGTCGCCTGTGCGGCCGGAGTGGCGACCTTCGAAGTGATGCGCGAGGAAAAGCTGCCGGAAAACGCAGCACGCATCGGCGGGTACCTCATGGCGCAGCTCCGCGAGCTGCAGCAGGAGTTCCCGGTGATCGGTGAGGTGCGCGGGCTCGGCCTGATGATCGGCGTCGAGCTGGTCAAGCCCGATCGGGCCCCCAATCCGGAAGCGGTCAAGCGGGTGGTCAAGCGGGCACAGGAGCTGCGCACGCTCCTCATCACGGCTGGCGAGCACGATCAGGTAATCCGCGTCATCCCACCGCTCGTCATCACGCAGGAGCAGGCGGATGCATTCCTGGACGTCTTCAGCGAAGCGCTGAAGGCGGCCGAGTGACGACGTCACACATGACCGAAGTGGCGGAGCGCTCGCAGAGCTAGCGCGAAGTCAGCGCTGCGAGCGCTTTCTCTGCCCGAGCACTGGTGGCCAGCAGGAGTACAGCGTGTCTCGTACCGGTGCGGCCGCCGAGCACCGCTCGAGCCAGTCGGAGTATGCTGAATCAGCACCATGTGCGGTGAGAGCGTCGCCGGATCAGCTGCGCGGGTCGACCGAACCCGAGACTGAGGACGGCTCCGCTGGTGACTTCTTTCCTAGGAATCCCGCCTTGTCGACGGCCGATCGTCTCGCTAGAGTGAGCGTCTGGGGAGGGGACGATGACCGGCGAGCGGACCAGTGTGAGCTTCACCGAGCAGTTGCGCAACACGGTGGAGCGTTGTCGTGCCGAACTGGGCGAAACGGGGCGCTCGCTGGAAGAGATCGAACTGCTGTTGGCCCAGACCGCCGCTGAGGTGGAGCGGCTCAGCCAGCGCGAAATCCAGCTCAGCGCGCGGCTGCGCGAGGTCGAGAGCAACCTGGAAGCGTACCCACGCAGCGAGATCCGCGATGCCTATCGGGCCGTTCACGAGGTGACCCTGCGGCTCTTCATGCTCCGCAACCAGATGGAGCAACTGGAGGAACGCCGCCAGAGCTTGCTGCTGTACCAGGAACGCTTGCGCGAGCTGCTCGTGCTCGCCGAGAGCCAGCTGCAAGCGGTGACCGAGCGTGGTGGTGACCGGCGCACGCGCCTCTTGGGTGGGACAGGCCCCATGGGCAGCCCTGTGGACGTGCTAGCGGCTGCCGAACGTGAGCGGATGCTGGTCCGCCGGACGCTGGAGCACGAACTCGTGCAGCTCATGAGCGCGGTCGCGCTGCAAGTGGAGATCTGTCTCCAAGTCGAGCGCAAGCGAGCCGATGACTTGCGTCAGGAGCTCCTGCGGCTGCGCGAGTTGACCAGCGAGGCAGTGCGTGGGTTGCGACGCACGCTGCTCGAATTGGCGCCCAGCCTCCTCGAAGAGATCGGGCTGGTGGAGACGCTCCGTCGCTATCTTCACGAGTTGGCGCGGGTGAGTCGACTGGAGCGCGTTGCGGTCACCGGGCCGGAGCAGGACGCGCAGCTCGCCCCTCCCTTGTCGCACTTGATCTATCGCCTACTGCAGGAATTGGCGCTGCGGGCAGCTCGTCAGCCGGGCGTCACGGAACTCGCGATAGAGCTGCGTGTCGAGCCGGCTCAGCTGGTAGCGGTTCTGGAAGCTGGTGGTCCAGCTGCGCTCGATCCCCTGCCGCCGCTCGATCCGCTGGTCGCGGAACGGCTGGAGCGGTTGGGTGCCAGTCTGGCCGAGGAAGCGATCGCGGCAGAGCGCTGGCGCGGGACGCTGCTCGTACCCCTGACCTGAGTCCTGAGTCTGCCTCGCACGTTGGCCAGACCGCCCTCCCCCGATCGGGTCGCGCCGAAGTTCCCCATTCCCGTCGAGACGACTGCACCTACGAGCCCGCTGGGTTCCCACCGTACTGTGGCAGTAGATACCCGCGCTGACCGACCGAGCTGTGGCAGCAGGAAGGGAGGTGACGGTTTTCGACGAGCGGCAGCGGGCGGTCGGACCGGGCAGACGGAGTCATCGAGCCGAGCCGTCATCGGCCGGCGACGATTCTCGGAGGGAGTAAAGAGCCATGCTGGAGCGATACGTGTACGATCTGCTGGCCTGGTGGGAGACCCAGAAGAGCCGGGCGGCCGAGGGGCAAAGCCTCGTCGAGTATGGGCTCATCCTCGCGCTCGTCGCCGTCGTAGTCATCGGTGCACTGGCGTTGATTGGCACCAACATCCAGGGACTTTTCAATAACATTGCTGGTCGACTTGGTGGTGCCGGTGGATGACGAGATCGGGGATACTCATGGGGCCGTGTCGCCGGGGAGACCTGGCCGGGCAAAGCTTGGTGGAGTACGGCTTCATCCTCCTCTTCGTTGCGCTGGCTGTAGTCGGTGCGCTGAGCCTGCTCGGGAACTCGGCCGCTGACTTCTATCAGTCGGTCGTGGGTCTCTTGCCCGGCTCCTGAACGGAACGCCCTGTCTCGATCGCCGAGACAGGGCGTTCTGCCGACCTGGTGCGGGAGCGGCGGGAACATCCCGCCGCTCGACGTTCGTCGAGGCGTGACTCCAGCTGCGGCGGACCGCTGGTCGTGCGCTCAGCCGAGGCGGCGAAACCCCTCCGCGCCACGAGCCGATCGCTCAGACGCCGAGCACTTCCTTGATGCGTTCGAAGAAGCCTTTGCGGTGCGCCTCGTGCACGTCCGGCCGCTCGAGCGATTCGGCCAGTTCGGCGAACAGCTCGCGCTGGCGCGGGGTGAGTTCGGTCGGCACCACGACCCGCACGGTCACGATCAGATCGCCGCGCCGCTCGCTGCCGAGTTCCGGCGCCCCCTTGCCACGCAGGCGGAAACGCTGGCCGGGCTGTGTCCCCGGGGGAATGGTGAGCATCACCGGCCCGTCGATGGTCGGTACCTCGACCTCGGCACCCAAGGCTGCCTGGGCCACGTTGATGGGCAGGTCCAGGAAGAGCGTCGTTCCCTCGCGGCGGAAGAGCTCGTGCGGTCGGACGCGTACGTGCACGTAGAGGTTGCCGGGTACGCTACCCGGCTCACCGTGCTCCCCCTCGCCGGTCAAGCGCAGGGTGGCACCGTCCTCGATGCCCGCCGGGATCTCGAGGCGGACAGTCCGTCGCCGCACGGTGCGCCCGCGTCCCCGACAGGTCGGGCACGGATCGGAGACGACGCGGCCTTCGCCCCCGCAGTGGCTGCAGGTGGTGGCCGTGATCATCGCGCCCAGGATCGTCTGTTGGTAGCGACGCAGCTGTCCCGTCCCACCGCACACCGGGCACGTGGTGGGACGAGCACCGTGGCGCATCCGCGTTCCCCGGCAATCCGGACAGAGTTCCAGCCGCTCGATCTCCAGCTCCTTCTCCACCCCGCGCAGCGCTTCCTCGAACGTGAGTTCGATCGTGGCCTCGAGATCGGCACCGCGCGTCGGCCGGCGCCGGGCGGTCCCGGTCATGTCGCCGAAGAAGGAATCGAAGAGATCGGTGAAGAGCGAGCCGAAGCCGAACGGATCGGCGCCCGCGCTCGGCTCAGCGCCGACACCAGCCTGGACGCCAGCATGACCGAAGCGGTCGTACGCGGCGCGCTTGTCGGGGTCGCTCAAAACCTCGTAGGCCTCGTTGATCTCCTTGAACTTCTCCTCGGCGTCCGGCGACTTGTTGACGTCGGGGTGATACTGGCGAGCCAAGCGCCGGTAGGCCCGGCGGATCTCCTCCTGACTCGCCGTGCGACT
>DAOTYK010000222.1:0-8112 GCA_034434855.1 Thermomicrobium sp. | reverse complement strand
ACGATCGCATGCTGGAGCGCAGTGCGACAGCCGCATCGGCCCGGCAGTTCTCGCAGGCGCTCGATCAGTGCGCTGAGGGTACGTTGCGCTGCCTGGACGTTCTGCTGCAAGCGCTCCAACACGACCGAGACGCTCACCGGTTCTTCTTCGGCATGCCACACATCGTAGTCTGTCACGAGGGCGAGCAGCCCGAAACAGAGCTCTGCCTCCCGAGCCAGCCGAACCTCCGGCATCGCCGTCATACCGATGACGTCCAGTCCCCACGAACGGTACAGGCTCGATTCTGCGCGCGTCGAAAATTGTGGACCTTCGATGCAAAGATAGGTCCCTCGGTCGTGGACACGCACGCCGGCCGCGATCGCTGCTTGGATGAGTGCCCAACGCAGTTCCGGGCAAAACGGCTCGTCAAGCGCGACATGGACAACCGGGCCCGTCTCATCGAAAAAGGAGCGAGGGCGCCGGACAGTTCGGTCGACGACTTGATCGGGTACGACGAAATCGAGTGGTGCGATCTCCTCGCGGAGACTACCGACGGCGCTTACGGAGACGACCCACTGTACTCCAAGCGACTTGAGTGCCCAGAAATTGGCCCTGGTTGGTACATTGCTCGGACTGTGCTGGTGCGCACGTCCATGTCGCGGTATGAAAGCGACGCGCATCCCGTGGAGTGTTCCCAGCGTGATGGTATCGCTCGGTCGCCCGAAGGGTGTCTCGATGACGATCTCCTCCACATCGCTGAGCTCCGGCATGCGATAGAGACCGCTTCCACCGATCACACCGAGTCCAGCGTCCATCGGTTGCCCTTCCCTCGTTCAGTCAGTCCTACGGCGCACGTTACACTTCGCTGGGAGGCCGTGCGCTCGATGCATGTGCAGGATAACATCGAGTTGCATCCGCCGACGATCGTTCGCCAGTGGGGCCCTTTCTGGTGGGCCACCCTCCGCGTTCTTTTGGTGCTCCTCGTGTTGACGTGGTGGGCGACGGTACTCGCGCGGTTGACGCGGTTGTCTCCTGACACCACCAGAACCCCTTCCGTCCTCGCGCCTGGCCTGACCTATCTCCCTGATTCGCGCGTGCAACTCGAGGGAGATTGGGTGGTGCAGCAGTTAGGCGATGGACGACTCGTTGCCACCAGGACAGCGGGGGATCGTCTGCGCTTTCGATTCGCCGGGACTGCTGCCGCTGTCGAGGTGCGTGCTGGACCGGATGCCGGAGCGATTTTCGTGTCGATCGAAAATGCTCATGCTTCGCTCCGTTCCGTCAATCGCTTCTCGCTCTTGCGATCGTCCGCTCGCCTGGAGACTGTCCCGATCGGGAACAATCTCGTGCCAGGTATCTATCGTGTCGAGGTGACAAACGAGGACGGTGGTGAACTGGCCATCCGGGCTCTCGTGATCGAAAACAGTCCAGGGGTGTGGTGGGCATGGCTGCCACCAATCGTCGTTGGTATCACGTTTCTCGTGCATCTGCTCATCACCTGGTGGCACACGCTGCTGGATGCACTCGGTTGGTTCCGTCCCCGAGCGGGGAAGAGTGAGAAGAATGCTTCTAGGTGAGGAGCGACGCCATCGGATCGATCTGTCCGATCCGGTGATACTGGTGAGTATTGCACTCGTTGTGACGGGGCTGTTGCTCTCGCAGAGTCTACCGGTTCCCGTTGCAGCTGGGCTGCTCCTGCTCTGTCAAATTCTCGCTTTTTGGCAACCCGTCGCGGTGTTCTATCTCATGCCGGTTGCACTCGCCGTCTTTCCGATTCACTTCTCGGTAGGCTCTGCTCGGTTTTCTTACCTCGAAGCCACGCTTCTCCTCGGGATCAGTGGGAGTCTTCTCCGATCGACTCTCTCGGTGATCGGCGCGCGTGACCGAACGGCTACTCTCCGGAAATTTCTTTCATGCGTTTCCCAGGCAGACTTCGCCGGACTCGCTCTCGGGTTACTGCTGGTGGGCACGGTGTCGCTGGGAACCTTGGCCAACCCCGACCATCTGCGGGAAGCCTCGCGCGAGTGGCGCTGGACTATTCTTGAACCAGTGCTGTGGTATAGTGCCGCACTGCTCGTTTTGCGCTCGAGTCAGCATGCGCGGAGGTTGATCGCGCTCTGGGTGCTGTCGGCGGCGGGCACGGCAGTGGCGAGCGTCGTGTTGTGGTTCGCCGGAGGTGGGCTCGCTGTCGAAGGGGTACGGCGCTTGGCGGGCTTGCATCCGCACCCGAACGCAGCGGCGCTCGCCTTGGAGCGTCCCGCTGTCATCGCTCTCGTCTTGGCTGCCGCCGCGATATCACCCTGGTGGTTTTGGTCGGCAGCAACTGCACCACTTCTTGCAGCGGTAGGTCTCACGTTCTCGCGCGGTGCGCTCCTTGGACTCTGGGGCGGACTGCTGGTCGCGCTCTGGCAGCTGGGGAAGCGACGCCTGGCTTGCGCGTTCCTTCTGGCAGGATGTCTTCTCGCCTTTGTCCTGGCGTTGCTTTTTCCGGCTCGACTTCAAGCTGAGCTGTGGGCGGGAGGAGACGCGCTGCGACTCGCCATTTGGCGTAGTTCTCTGGCCATGGTCCGGGACTATCCGCTCACCGGAGTTGGACTCGATCAATACTTGTACCAATACGTGCCGCGCTATGTGGAGCCACGAGCTTGGTCCGAGCGGTTCACCAGTCACCCGCACAATCTCATCCTCGACTTTTGGCTTCGGCTGGGTATCGCTGGGCTCCTCCTTCTGGGGAGCGCGCTTTGGCTGGTCGTCCGGCGCGTCCGATCGTCCTTTCGTGATCACTGGACGGTGGCGCTGGCTGCAGGGCTTGCGGCTGGCGCGATTCACGGGAGTCTCGATCGCGGATATTTCGCGCCGGATCTCGCAGCCTCGTTCTGGCTGGTGGCTGTCATACTCGATCTGCTGCGCCTCGTTGACCGGCGCAGCAGTTGAAGACGGGAGGCCATCGTGCGCATCTTGGTGACGGGTGGGGCGGGCTTTATCGGTTCCCATCTTTGTGAGTCGCTCCTCATGGACGGTTACCAGGTCATCGCTGTCGACAATCTCCTGACAGGACGATTGGACAACATTCGCCACCTTTTGACGCACCCACAATTCCGATTCATCGAGCAGGATGTCACCCAAGGGATCGATCTCGAGGTCGATGCCATCTTTCATCTCGCCAGCCCAGCGAGCCCTGTCGGTTATCGGCAGTATCCGATCGAGACGCTGCTCGTGAACTCGGTTGGTACCTACCACCTGCTGGAACTCGCCAGGCGCGTGGGGGCGCGCTTCGTATTCGCGTCGACCTCCGAGGTCTATGGTGATCCACTCGTCCATCCACAGAGGGAGGACTATTTTGGGAATGTGAATCCGGTCGGACTGCGCAGCTGTTACGACGAGGGCAAGCGTTTTGGCGAAGCGCTGACAATGGAGTTCGTGCGCTCGTTCGGCGTCGATGCTCGTATCGCGCGCATCTTCAATACCTATGGCCCTCGTATGGATCCGGCGGATGGACGAGTCGTGCCCAACTTCATCGTCCACGCCTTGACGGGCGAGGCGATCGAGATTTTTGGGGACGGGACGCAGACCCGTTCACTGTGCTACATCTCGGACATGGTGCGTGGTCTTCGGCTTCTCATGGAACGCGACGGACTAGCGGGTACGGTGATCAACCTCGGTAATCCCGACGAACGAACTATTCTGGAGCTAGCCTACCTCGTGAGAGAGTCGACCGGGAATCCTGTCCCGATCGTCTTTCGGCCAGCGCGGCCGGACGATCCAGGTCGGCGGTGCCCGGATATCAGCCGGGCGCGCAGTGTTCTTGGTTGGGAGCCTCGAGTGTCAGTGGAGGAGGGAATACGGATGACGATCGACTACTTTCAAGAGGTTCTCGCTCGAACTGCGGCTCTCGATGAATGACGTGTCGTTCTGGTTGCAGGAAAGGTTGTCCGCCGGGAGTATCGCGCTCCTCGGGAGCCTCCTGGCTCTTGTACTCGTGTTGATACCCTGGCCGGTCGGAATGGTGCTGGCCAGTGGTGTCATATTCGTCCTCGCCGTTGTGCGCTGGCCGGTTCTGCTTCCGTTGGGACTGATCCTGTCCGTTCCGTTGCAGGACGTACTTCGGTTTTCCTTCGGTGGGATAGCTATCACCGCGACGCAAGCCTTCATTCTGCTGGCTATACTGCTCGGACCGCTCATCGTGCTTCGTCGGCGAATACGGCTCTGTTACCCCGGTATCGCGGCGGCGACTACTGTACTGATTGCCATCCAAGTTTTGTCACTCGGATTCGCCCGAAATACGTTGTATGGGGTGGCAACCATCTACCGGTGGACAGCAGCGCTTCTGGTTTTTCTCCTGATCATTCATCTCGTTGAGTCACGACGGTCCGTTGTAGTCCTGAGCGTAGGGTTGGTGGTCGCTGCTTTCGGGGAAGTGGCATTCGGCACCCTGCAAAGCGCTCTCGGCCTGGCGCCACCCAGTTTCGCGATCTCCGGTGGATGGTATCGAGCGTACGGCACCTTCGGACAGCCTAACCCATTCGCGGGATATCTCGAGATGGTCGGCTTGTGGTTGGCAGCAGTTGCTTTCTGGTCAGCTCGCTCGGCACAGCGACTGTGGATACGCTACGGCCGCGTGCGGTTGGGAGGGTTCCTCTCTTCCGGATCGACACGGCGAGCGGCCATCGGTGCGACGATTCTGGCGTCAGTTTTGGTGGCTGGAGCGTTGGCGAGTCTCGGTGGTATCGTGTTGAGTTTTTCTCGCGGGGCGTGGCTGGGGACGAGTGCCGGCTTGGCGACGTTCGTGCTGCTTGCACCTCGCGGGCTCCGGCGAAGCGCACTCGTGATCGGGGCGATCGTCCTTGCCGTGTTGGCATTAGGCGGGTGGAACGAGTTGCCGGCGGCTGTCCGCGAACGAATGACACAGCTGGTGAATTATGGTCGGCCATTCGATGTCCGTGATGTCCAACTGACGGATGCGAACTGGGCTATCGTGGAAAGGATGGCGCACTGGCAGGCAGCCTGGGCGATGTTCCTCGACTCTCCCTTGACAGGTGTCGGGGCAGGGAACTTCAGTGTTCGCTTCCCGGATTATTCTCCTCACCCGGTGTTTCGGCTAGCTCGAGGTCATGCACATAACTATTATCTGCATATACTCGCTGAGTTGGGAATTCCCGGATTGCTCGCTTACCTCATGATTTTCGCTCTTGCGCTCGCACTCGCCGTCCGCGTCTGGCGTACCCGACACAACGAGTTCGACCGAGCATTGGCCGGCGGAGCTTTAGCAGTCACGACGGCTATTATGGTGCATAACTTGGTCGAGAATCTTCACGAACTTCATCTCAGCATGCAGTTATTCAGCGTCTGGGCTCTCGTTTGGCGAGCGCAGGCTGGTTGGAAAACGAAGCGAGAGGCTCTATGACGTCGAGTCGGTCAGTGGCTGCCGAAGGATCGGCACCAGATCAGGTCCCGTCGGTTGCACTCGGTCGTCGCTGGGGGATGCTTGCGCGGATAGCAGGTGGCGTTGGCGTGTATGCAGTCCTCGTGGGCGTGGCGCTGTGGCGTGGGGAGTTGGATCCTGCAAGTATCGTCGGGCTCTTTAGGGGAGCAGACATAGGATATGTCGTCCTGGCGTTCGCCGCTTACTACGGCTCCTTCCCGTTCCGTGCCTGGCGCTGGAAGCTTCTCCTCGCTCGCCATACCATCCCTCCCGTCTCCACGAAGCGACTCATTCTCCCGTACCTTTACAGCTGGCTCGTCAACTGCGCTGTCCCAGCAAAGCTGGGAGAACTTTATCGCTGTTATCTCGTTCAGCGCCGCTATGCTGTTCCGTTCTCCCTAGCCTTCGGCGCCACCCTGGTCGAGCGGGCCACCGACCTCGTTTTTCTCGCTGTCCTGCTTCCCCTCGTGTCACTCCTCGTTTTCCACGGGTTTGGGCATGACGAATTCCTCGTTCTACAGGTTATTGCTGTCTTACTGACGGTGGGGTTCCTCGTTGCTCTTCTGAGCCTGCGGTGGTCGCAACGGTACAGCCATCACTTGCCGTCAATCGTCCGTCGGCCGATCGTATCGCTCGCGGCCGGTCTCGTTGTCGATCGCTCGACCGGGGGTAAAGTTTTTTTCTTCACTATTCCCCTTTGGACTTTGGAAGCAGCTCGCGTCTTCGCCGAAGCTCGTGCTCTCGGTTTGGTTGTCTCCTTACCGTTGGCACTTTTGATCGCGCTCGTTGCCGCATTGCTGACGACTGTTCCTCTCACTCCAGCTGGTATCGGTGCTGTCGAGATCGGTGTCATGGGTCTTCTGATGATCCTCGGGTTGAGCATCGAGCAAGCGGCCGCACTCGCGCTCCTCGACCGGCTCGTGGCCTATTGGAGCGTCTTTCTCGTTGCCGGCATTCCCTGGCTCGCGGAACGGCTGCGTAGTGGACGGCGACCGTGAGAGTAGCTATCGACTTCACTCCCGGATTGAACCAGCGGGCTGGTATCGGACGCTACACGCGCGAACTGGTACGCGCCTTAGCCGCGAGTGCCCAGTTCGACATCGTCCTCTGGCACGGGCGTACGTCTTCCCCAGTTCCCCGCTCATCTTCTCCTCGCATCCACTATCGACAGATGCCGTTCAGCGAACGATGGCTCACACGGCTCTGGTACCGACTCAGGATCCCATTCCCGATCGACCCCCTCATCGGGCCAGTCGATGTCGTTCACGGGACCGACTTCCTCGTTCCCCCAGCACGTTGCGCACGCGTGGCGACTGTTCACGATGTCAGCTTCCTGCTCGTGCCCGAACTCGGCCACCCCCGCCTCGTTTCGTTCCTACGAGCGGTTGTCCCGCGGATGCTGCGAACGGTGGACGCACTCATCACCGTCAGCGAGTCGGTGCGACAGGATCTTCTTCGCCTTTATCGAGTTTCTCCGGATCGTGTCTACGCCATTCCGCACGGTGTTGCCTTTCCCTTCGCTCCACACCCACCACAACACGCTCGTTCAGTCATCGCTTCCCTCGGTATCCGAGAGCCCTACGTCATCGCAGTCGGTACAGTCGAACCACGGAAGGGTTACCCAGTTCTGCTCCAGGCAGTCGAGCGCGCTGCAACGAAAATTCCCGACCTTCAGTTAATCGTCGTCGGCGCGACCGGATGGCTGGCCGACCCGATCGAGCGCGCTCTCGAGGAGGCACAGCATCGTGGGCGTGTGCTTCGCCTGCGCGGCATTAGCGACCAGACTCTCGCTGCTCTCTACAGTGCTACTGCAGCGTTCGTGACGGCGTCTTTCTATGAAGGATTCAATTTCCCGCTGCTGGAGGCCCTCGCCTGCGGCGCGCCAGCGATCGCGACCGACATTCCGGTTCATCGTGAGGTCGCTGGGAATGCAGCGTTGTTCGTCCGGAGTGGCGACGTGGACGCTCTGGCCGAAGCGATCATCAGCCTCCTCACCGATACGACGCTCGCCAGACGTTTGCAGCAGGTTGCGGCACAACAAGCTTCGCGTTTTTCCTGGCACAAAAGTGCTGAGCAACATAGTGCTGTGTATCGAGCAGTAGCCAGCGAACACGCGAGCCCAAGACGATGAGTCACCGGACGAGCTGCGGGCAGGCCCCACGTTCCCGTTAGTGGGAGAATCGATCATGACCGTCCGCACATGGCAACTCGACCCACTGCTTCCACTCTGGCTTCCTCTCGCTCTTCTCGCAGTCGGTCTTCTCGGCCTTTTTGGGCTCGCCGCTTTGGGAAGCGTTGGTTTGGACCGTCTCACAGTCAATCAGGCACGTCGGATTCTCGCCAACTCAGCGACTCCCTTGGTTGCACAACTCGTCAATCGTGCTGTCGATCTCATCTTCGCCGCTATCGCCCTGCGGATTCTCGGCGTTGAGGGTAATGGCGAGTACGCGATCGCCACGGTGACCTGGCTATACCTCAAGACGATCACTGACTTCGGTTTGAGCATTCTCGTCGCCCGTGAAGTAGCGCGTGCCCCACAACGAGCAGGGCATCTAGTCGGCACAACCACCCTCTTCCGCTGGGCAGTCCTCGTTTGTCTCCTCCCGCTCCTAGGAGCACTGGTCACCACTGGGCGAGGTTGGCTCGGACTCTCGCCAGCCAGCCTCACGGCGATCGTTTTACTGGTGATCTCGATCATTCCGGCTAGTTAC
>DAOTYK010000221.1:0-1561 GCA_034434855.1 Thermomicrobium sp. | reverse complement strand
ACGATCGTACCTCGGCGTGGCGAGATCCTGACTGCCGAGCAGATCCGATCGGATACGCAGCTCTTCGCCGCATGGGAGTATCTGCTCGAGCAAGATCGGGGGTGCCGCTCGAGCGAAGGGGATGGATGTCCGTGAGGGAACCAGACGTGAGCGCCTGCCGCGCATCACTGCCGGATGCGTGGCGAGTTGCAGGCGAGCTGTACGAGGCTGGTGACCTCTTCACCTGTCATGAGATCCTCGAGCATGTCTGGCGGGCGACCGAAGGCTCGCTGCGCGAGTTCTACCGGGGTCTCATTCAGGTAGTGGTCGGACTGTATCATGCCCAGCGTGGGAATCGAGTCGGAGCACGAGCAGTATTGGCGCGCGGGCTCGCGCGGATGGAACAGTATCCAGAGGACTGTCTGGGGATGGATTGGGGACCGTTCCGGCAGAGTGTCCGGCGCTACCTCGAGTGGCTGGAGACAGGGATGGAGGGGCAGGAACCCGCTCGGCCGGTGTGGCCGATAGAGGCCGACTCGGACACGATGCAGTGAAGGGAGATCGAAGTGGTGCGGGTACCGGATCGACCAGAGCGTGTGCTCGTCGTTATGGCGCATCCCGACGACGCGGAGTTCATCTGCGCCGGGACAGTGGCCCGTTGGACCAGCGAGGGAAGCCAGGTGATCTATGTACTGGTGACGAGCGGAGACAAAGGAAGCAACGACCCGACAATGGCCGCGGAGCGACTGGCTGCGCTCCGTGAGGCGGAACAGCGCGAGGCAGCGCGGATTCTCGGGGTGGAGCATGTCGAATTCTTGCGTTACCGCGATGCGGAGGTAGTCCCCGATCTCGGACTGCGCCGGGATATCGTTCGCCTGATCCGGCGGTTCCGTCCCAGTGCGGTCATCTGCCAGGATCCGACCGCTCGGTATTATGGACAGTCGTACATTCAGCATCCGGATCACATCGCGGTCGGGGAAGCGACTTTGGCGGCAGTGTTTCCGAGTGCGCGTGATCGCCTGACGTTTCCCGAGTTGCTCGCGGAAGGCTTGGAGCCGCACATCGTCTCGCATGTCTATTTGGCGGGTGCACGGGAACCGGACGTCTTCGTGGACATCACGCCGTTCTTCGAACAGAAGCTCGCGGCCCTGAAAGCGCACCGGAGTCAGCTGGGAGACTGGGATCCCGAGCCGATGCTGCGGCTCTGGGCACAGGATACGGCGGCGGAAGCCCGGCGACGTGGCTGGCCCGGCAGCGAGCAGATGCTGTTGGCCGAGGCGTACAAGTATTTCGCTATCGGAGAGTGAGCGAGGGTAGCACCAGGAGAACTGGTCGTGCAGTCTTCGGCTGCTGGGGCCTGGGATCGTCGCACCGCTGCGGGCGAATTCGAGGCTCGGGTCTTCGAGAGCTCGGCAAGGTGAATGCTTCCGCTCGCCAGCGGGGCGGGTTGCTTGGCTAGTTTGCGCTTTGCCTGGCTCGGAGCGAAACGTTCTGGTGTCAGCTGCCGATTCGGGGCATCCTGGTGGCAGTGCTGGTCTCCGAGGCGAGAGAAGGGAAGGCCTCTCCTGCAGCGCTCGCGAGC
>DAOTYK010000220.1:0-3993 GCA_034434855.1 Thermomicrobium sp. | reverse complement strand
GTCGAGGTCTTTTTCCCCGGGTATGGCTGGATTCCCTTCGAGCCGACTGCGTCCCGTCCGCCTCTGTTGCGCGGGTCCGTTGCCGACCAAGCTGACTTGCTTCCTCTGGACCCGATTATAGGAGCGAATCTGCCCACCGATGAACGGTTCGGACTTCGGTTGTCGGAGCTCGATCGACCGGAGGGAGCGGGTGCAGTCGGCACCGCGGCTGCAACGAGCCAGTCACGGGCGTCGGCGAGTCGCACCGTCGTGGGAGTAGGTCTGGCCATGCTGGGAATGCTGGTAGTTGCCGTGGCGCTTTGGTGGTTCTGGGGAAGCTGGCGCCTTTCGCCAGCCGGACGGCTCTATCTCAGACTTTGCCGCTTGGGCCGGGTAGCTGGTGTGCCGCTGCGCGAGTCCATGACGCCGCTCGAGTACGCATGGGAAATCGGCCGTCGCTTCCCCAGTACGCGACGAGCTGCTGAGACGATCGCATTCCTCTATACGCGCGAGCAGTATGGCCAGCGGTCGGCAACCGAGCAAGAGCTGCGTGTTGCTGCTCGCGGTTGGCGGGAATCGATCCGGCCTCGCCTGCTCCGGGCGATCGTTCGGTGGCATAAACCGGTGGGGATGGACGAGAGCGATGCCTGGACGATGCGTGGTCGTCGGGAGCGTCAATACTGACGTGGTGGTGAGCGTTCCGCGGTTCGCTGTGGCCGGAGAGACCATCGCCGCCCGCGACGCTCGGATCGTCGGCGGCGGAAAGGGAGCGAACCAGGCAGTCGGAGTCGCCCGCTGGGGAGTTCCGGTCGCGTTGGTCGCCGCACTCGGCGACGATCCGTTCAGCGAAGGAAGATGGGCGGAACTCGTCGCTGACCAGGTCGATGTCGGCGCGGTGCGACGCGTGCCGGGGCTGGGTGGCCTCGCGCTGATCGAGATCGACGGTCTCGGAGAAAACCGTATCGTTGTCGTGTCCGGAGCTAACGGTGCGCTGGATGTCGGCTGGGTACGCGAGCAGTTCGAGGTTCTGCGAGTCGGGCGCGGGGATGTCGTCTGTGTGCAATTGGAAATCCCGCTCGAGGCGGCGAGTGCTGCGCTGGAGTTGGGGCGAGAAGCCGGCGCCTGGTGTCTCCTCAATGCCACACCGTGGACGAACGAGGCTGAGCATCTGATCGCGAACTGTGACGTGCTCGTAGTGAATCGGCTCGAGGCCTATCAAGTGGCTGGGCTGGTGGGTTCAGATCCGCTGGATCCTGTCGCTGAGGCTCTCGCTTCCCGCGTTTCAACGGTGTTCATCACGCTTGGTGCGCAGGGGGCGATCTGTGTCGCACAGGGGGCGCGCTGGCGTTGTGCCGCGCCCCGCGTGGTGGTCGTGGATACGACTGCTGCTGGTGACGCGTTCGTCGCTGCAGTGGCTGCTGGACTCCTAGAAGGGCTCGAGTGGCCGGCGGTCCTCCAGCGAGCCGTGTGGGCGGGCTCGCTCGCTGTCCAACGGTTCGGGGCGCGGCCGTCGCTTCCAACAAAGTGGGAAGTCGAGCGAGCGCTGGCCGAGCGACCTTTGCTCGTCGATCGCTGGTAGCGCAAACGCGATCGCCCGGGCACGAAGCTCCGGGCGATCGCGCGAGATTGTCCGGCAGTGCTGAGCATCAGCCCCAGCCGAGCGCCTTCACGATCAAGAGCGCGACGATATTGACGACCTTGATCATCGGGTTGATGGCAGGGCCGGCGGTGTCCTTGTACGGATCACCGACCGTGTCACCGGTCACGGCCGCCTGGTGCGCGAAGCTTCTCTTCCCACCGTGCGCACCGGATTCGATGAACTTCTTGGCGTTGTCCCAAGCAGCGCCCCCGGTCGTCATGGAGATGGCGACGAAGAGTCCGGTCACGATGGAGCCGATGAGCAATCCGCCGAGTGCCTCCTTGCCCAGGAGAACGGCCACGATAATGGGAGCGAGAATCGTGATGAGAACCGGCACCAGCATCTGGCGCAGTGCTTCGCGGGTCACGATATCGACGGCACGACCGTATTCCGGACGGGCTTTCCCTTCCAACAAGCCAGGGATCTCGCGGAACTGTCGTCGCACTTCTTGCACGACTGCGCCGCCGGCTTTCCCCACCGCTTCCATGAGAAAGCTCGCGAAGAAGTAGGGAAGTGCAGCGCCGATGAATATGCCGATCACGACGCGCGGATTCGACAGCTCGAAGACGAGCTGCTCCGAGAGCTCCAAATAGTACGAGGCGAAAAGGACGAGAGCCGCAAGGCCAGCTGAACCGATGGCGTACGCCTTGGTGACTGCCTTGGTGGTATTGCCGACCGCGTCGAGAGGGTCGGTGACCGCCCGGACTTCGTCCGGGAGTTCGGCCATCTCGGCAATACCACCGGCGTTATCGGTAATGGGCCCAAAGGAATCGACGGCGACGATCATGCCGGTCATGGAGAGCATGGCCATAGCGGCAACCGCCAGGCCGTAGAGACCGCTGTACGGTGACGACGCAGAATGCGTCAAATTGTATGCGACATAAATCGCCAAAGCGATGAGGACGATGGGTGGAAAAGTGGCTTGCATCGAGACAGCCAGGCCACTGATGATGTTGGTCGCGTGTCCGGTTTCCGAGGCAGCGGCGATCCGCTTGACCGGACTGTACTTTTCCGAAGTGAAGTATTCTGTGAAAACGACCATGCCGATTGTAACCACCAAACCGACCAGTGCACTGAGCCAGAGCTTGGCCGTCGCGGAGAGGTCGAACGTGATCCCGAAGAGAGAGACGGGCCCGCTAGTGACGACAGGGTTGTCACCCATCAGCCAGCTCGTGACCGGCAAGAAGAGGATAGCGGCCAGAAGCATGGCCGCGATGACTCCCTTATAGAGGGCACGCATGATCGAGCGACTCGCATCGAGGCGTACGAAAAAGGTGCCGATGATGGAAGTCAGGATGGAAACGGCACCGAGCGCGAGTGGGTAGACCACCGCCACTTCGGTGCCGAAAACGAGGTGGCCGAGGAGCATCGCAGCGATGGCGGTAACAGCGTACGTCTCGAAGAGGTCAGCTGCCATACCGGCGCAGTCACCGACGTTGTCGCCGACGTTGTCGGCGATGACGGCAGGATTGCGCGGGTCGTCTTCCGGGATACCAGCTTCCACTTTACCGACGAGATCGGCACCGACATCTGCTGCCTTGGTGTAGATACCGCCACCGATCCGCGCGAAGACAGAGATCAGGCTTCCACCGAAGCCGAGACCGACCAGCGCAGTCACGTTACGCGTGATGAGGTAGAACAGCGTCACACTCAGTAGTCCGAGACCGGCGACGAGGAGGCCGGTCACAGCGCCACCCCGGAAGGCGACCGCGAGGGCTCGCTCGAGCCCACGTTTGGCAGCTTCAGCCGTCCGCACGTTCGCTCGCACGGCGATGGACATGCCGATGAAACCGGCGAGTCCCGATGCGATCGCGCCGACGAGGAAACCGACGGCGGTCGTCCAGTCGACAGCGAAGCCGAGAATGAGGGTGACGATCACCGCGACGATAGCCACGAGCGTGTATTGCCGGCGCATGTACGCCTCAGCGCCCTCCTGGATGGCTTGGGCGATCATCTGCATGCGTTCATCGCCGCGCGGTTGGGCCAAGACCCACCGGATCAGGATGGCCCCGTAGAGGAGCGCGAGGGCTGCCGCACCCAACGCTAAGTACAACGCAGTGTTTTCCATGGTCCTGTTACCCCTCCCTCGTTCGGTCGGAACACCAGCTCTTCGTCACCCCGATACGTTGCGCGAATGAACGTCCGCACACGATACTCCGGCCCGATGGTGCCATCATGGCCGGAGCCTGGCAAGTCGTCCGTTGTGGACAAGAACGCTAAGGCGTCAGAAGAGGTTGGCCATAGATATGGTAGATCGCAGCCATGGCGGTGAAGATGCTGATCGCGATCAACATCCCCCAAGCGAAAATGCCGGTCAGAAGTCGTGCGTCGTACTTGAGGTGCATGTAATACGCGACGACCAGCACGAATTTGAC
>DAOTYK010000219.1:0-2625 GCA_034434855.1 Thermomicrobium sp. | reverse complement strand
ATCGAGGAAGGGCCTGTATAATTCCGGCAGTTGGGTGTACGAACAGCGGGGAGGAGCAGTCCGTGCAGCTCAGGTGTCCACAGAGCGAACTCGAGCGAGCCCTGCATCAAGTGTCACGTGCTGTCGCACGGCGCTCGACGCTGCCAGTGCTGAGTAATGTCCTCCTCGCCGCCGACGAAGGAAATCTCCGCATCACCGCGACCAATCTCGAGATCGCCCTGAGCGTCAGTTTTCCCGCAGAGGTCACTGATCCCGGCCAACTGAGCGTGCGAGCCGATGTGTTTACCGAATTTATTGGGAGTCTTCCCAAGCAGGACGTGATCCTCTCCGGCACGACGGGCAGCAACGATCTCCGCGTCACGTGCGGAACCTCCAAGGCACGCATCCCTGGCATCCCAGCCGAGGACTTCCCCACTCTGCCCCGAATCGGTGACCAGCCGCCGACCACGACCGTGCCGGTAGAGGGCCTCCGAGAAGCGATCAGCCAAGTCGTGTTCGCAGCGGCCACCGATGACAGTCGGCCAGTCCTCGCCGGCGTGCTGCTCGAGTTTCGCGGCACGGAGTTGACATTAGCCGCAGCTGACGGTTTCCGGCTGTCGGTTCGCTCCCTGGCCCTCCAACAGCCCGCCGCGACGGACTTGGCCATCATCGTGCCAGCGAGGGCTCTGGCTGAACTAGCTCGGGTCCTCGGCGACGGTGAGGAAACGGTCCAGCTCCTCGTCACACCCAACCGCAGCCAACTCCTGGCGCGGAGTGGCCGACTCGAGTTCCTCTCCCGACTCATCGACGGAACCTTTCCCGAGTTCCGGCAGATCATCCCGAAGCAATGGCGCACCCGGGTGACGGTCGACCGCGAATCGTTCCTCGCAGCGGCCCGTCGAGCCAAGATCTTCGCTCAGTCCAACAACGAGGTAGTCAAGTTGCACATCGCACCGGGTGATTCCGAACTCGACCCTGGCTCGTTGACCGTTTCCGCCCAGGCAGCCGATGCCGGCGATACCGAGGACATCCTTCCAGCGCGGGTTGACGGTCCGGAGGCGACCATCGCCTTCAATGGCCGCTACTTGACTGACGTCTTGGCCGTCACCAAAGCCTCCGAGATCGCGTTCGAGATGACGACACCCAACGCTGCGGGCGTCTTTCGACCGGTGGGCGACGAGTCGTTCGTCCACGTCGTGATGCCGATGGTCATCGGTGCTGCATGACCAGGCCGAAGACGGCGACACGATCCCGCCCGCCATTGCAGACCCGCCTGTTCTGACACAGGCGAGGATCTCCATGCTAGTTAGGACCTTGGAACTCGAAGAGTTCCGTTGCTTTCGCCACCTCCATCTCGCCCTCCCGGACCGCGGACTGCGCCTCATCGGCACGAACGGCTCAGGCAAGACGAGCCTCATCGAGGCGCTCTACATGCTCGCCACGACCAAGTCGTTCCGCGCCTCGCTCGAGCGCCATCTCGTTCACCGATCGAGCGGGCACGAACTCGGCATTCCCCCCTATGCTCGCCTCGCTGCCGAACTCCTCACAGAGACCGGTCGGAGTGCTGTGGAAATCGTGCTGATGGTCGACCCTACGAGCGGCACTGTCAGAAAGCTGTATCGACGGGATGGGCGCCCCCGCCGAGCTGTCGAGTTCGTCGGCACGCTCCGAGTCGTTCTTTTCTCGCCGGAAGACCTGGAACTCGTGACGGGAAGCCCGCAGCAGCGACGGCGGTATCTGGACACTATCCTCTCGACGATCGACCGAGCGTATCTGCGCGCTCTCGCTCGTTACATGCGCATCCTCGAGCACCGGAACAGTCTCTTGAAATCCTTGGCCGCACTCGATCGGCGCACTGCTGACGAACAGCTTGCGTATTGGGACGAACAGTTGGTCACGTATGGGGCGTATTTGCTCGTCGCGCGACTCCGCTTTCTCGCGGAATGGGGACCACGACTCAGCGACCATTTCCAGGAGCTCGATGCCCGTGCACAGGTACTGACGACGACCTACCTCCCCTCGATCGACCTTCCGGAGAGTCTCCTCAGCGAACTGGCCGGTCGGGAAGTCGCCGACGCTCAGGTGATCGTGGGAGCACGGTACCGCGAGACGCTGGAACGGCTTCGCCCTGACGAGCTGCGACGTGGAAGCACGCTCGTCGGGCCGCATCGCGACGATGTCGCGTTCCTGCTGGGTGGAGAGCCTCTCACCGCCTTCGGCTCACGCGGCGTGCAGCGACTCGCCGTCATCGCTGCCAAGCTCGCCGAGATCGCCGTGATCCACCGCATAACCGACGACTGGCCTGTCCTGCTTCTCGACGATGCGCTGTCCGAACTCGATCAGAAGCATCGAGCGCATCTTTTGGCAACGCTCTCTGCACTACCAGCTCAGTTGATTCTCACGGCTACCGAGTCCGATGTTCTCGAGAGCTCAGTTCTCTCGTCATTGCCTCTTTTTCGCTTGGAGGATGGTCGCCTGGAACCGGAGTGAGTCACGTTCCCGTAGCTCACGGACGTTCGACGATCATCGCGATTCCCATACCTCCACCGATACACAGCGCGGCAGCACCGTATCGCCCTCCGGCGCGTCGGAGCGCATGCACCAGCGTAACCAGGATGCGAGCACCACTCGCTCCGATCGGATGAC
>DAOTYK010000218.1:0-2064 GCA_034434855.1 Thermomicrobium sp. | reverse complement strand
TCGCTTCCCCTCCAGGCACGCGCTCTGCGTGGGCTGGCGACCGTCCTCGATGCGTCCGGGCGGGCTGACGAAGCATTGGCGATCTACAAACAAGCGATCGCGCTGGCGGAGCAATTGGGCGACCGGCGCGCCGCGCTCGCCCTCCATTACAACGCTGCGCTGCTCCTGCTCGATCGCGGGAACGACGGCGAGGCACGGTATCACCTGCGGCTGGCGCACGATCTGGCACACGCGCTCGGCGAGACCCAACTCGCCCAGAGCTTGCGGGAGATGCTCGGCCTGCAGCCGGCCGAGCCGCCCTTCCCTGACGAGCTGAGCGACGAACTGGTCAGCGAAGCACCGCTCAACCCACCGCGCCGCGAGACCTCACCGTACGACTTCCTCTAGAATCGGCGTACGAACGCGTGTTCCTCTAGACGTACGTACACCCCGTGTGCTAGACTGCGCAGTGCCAGGCAGGCACGGCTGGGTGACAGCCCGAGCGAGCGTGGAAGCGCAAGGACCCACGCAATGGGGGTCATTTGTCCGAGCGAGGGGGAGTATCCAACGGCGAGAGGAGCGGAGCATGGCGCATGTCGTCGAGCGAAGCGCACGGTCGGCCTGGGCGAGTGCATCACCGTACGTCGCGCTCCAATACCCGATCGGAAACGGCGCAGTCGAGCCACGGGCCTTCGCGATCGTCATCGACCCGATCGATCCCCTGCCGAGCAGCCCGGAGGTCGCACGACGCATCATCACCCTGCTGCAGCATGCCGTGTGGCAACTCGGCGAGCATCCGACGATGGAGGATCTCTGCGAGGCCCTGACCGAAGCGTTCCTGCGAGCCAACCATTGGCTGACGACGCTGAACAGCGGGCGGCCCAGCCGGCAATGGTACCGCTTCGGTGCAACCTGCGCTCTCTTGAGCGGGCATGACCTCGTTCTGGCTCAGGTCCCGCCCGGATGTGCACTCGTGGCACAGGACGGCGAACTCTATCGCTTCCCGTCCGATGACCACGCAGCGAGCCGCTACGCCACTGCTTTGGGGAATGCCCGTCAGCTCCAGCCAGCGCTCTACTACACCCGCAGTGCCCCCGGAGACCTCGTGCTCCTGACGAACGCCGAGTACGGAGCCCGCCTGCTCGCCACCCACGCCGACGCGCTCCCGGGCGCCTCACCGGCTCGACTCGCGGAATTGCTGGAGGAACTCGCGGTAGATGCCGGAGATCCCGAACCAGTCCCAGCGATTGCCCTGCGCGTTCCCGAGCCGATCCGTCTCACCCGCCAGCCGGTGCGCCGACTGAGCGAACTCCTCCGCCTCTTGCTCCCGGAAGACGGAAACCAGGACAGTCGTACTGCGCGGCGAGTGGACGAGCGGGATATTGACGGGACGCTCCAGGATAGGCAGACTAAGGAAGCACGAGCGGAGCGACCGGACGAGCGGGCCGACACGGACGCTGATCCAGTCGACGCCATCGAGGACCAGATCGCCGGTGCTCCCGGCTGGCACGCCCAGCCGCTCGACGCGGTCACAGAAGAAACCGAGCCACCGCGAGTGGCGAAGCGAGGTGGGGGGCACCCCCTGTTCGAGTTCATCGCTGGACTGGCCATCGCCACAGTGACTGGCCTCGCGGGAATCTGGCAGCTCCTCCGCCGGCGACGTCGTCCGCTCCTTCCCCAGGACGAAGGCACCTTTGGACTCCCCCGCCTCGAGCGACATGAAGACCGTATCCGGTTGCCTGACCTCACGCCGGTGCGCCGGCAGTTGCCCCGCCTGCCAGCGAGCCGCTTGACTGGACTCATCGCCCTCGGTCTGATCGGTGCGCTGACCACCACGCTGGTCGTCTCCGTCCAGAACGAGCGAGTCAGCGAGCGGAAGCAGGAGTTCGCGCACCTGTATCAGTCGGCCGTTGCCGAGCGGCAGCTCGCCGAGCGAGCGACCGATCCAACGATCGCCCGGGCGTATCTCGCCACCGCGTCGCAGCGCCTGGAGCGGGCCGCCGCGCTCGGATTAGAGCCGGAACTGCTCGCCCAAGAGCGCGCCGCGATCGAGCGGACGCTGGATCGCCTGTTGCGTGTCGAGCG
>DAOTYK010000217.1:0-4375 GCA_034434855.1 Thermomicrobium sp. | reverse complement strand
TCGAAGATGTCCGCGATCTCGCCGACGAGAACAGTGAGCGCCAGGAAGGCGAGACCGACCAGTGCGATGACGAGATAGGCGATCGCGAGCACGCTCACCGCAAAAGCTCCCGAATCGGCTAAAGTGTGCCCGGCTGCAGCCGCTCGGTCAAGGTGACGGTACGGTCGGCCTGGTCGAAGAACTGCTGAGCGGCACGGTGGAGCCGAGTGCTCGGCCGCCGGTCGCCTGGCCCTCCAGGACGACTGCGACCTGGCCGTGCGCTCGTCCGCACGTGCTGGACGGTCGCCCCTGGCTGGCTCGTCTGTCGCGCGGAGCGTGTCGTGTAAAAAAGGCTCGGCGCGGAGCGATCGAGCCGTCGACCGCGCCGGGCCGAGCCGTGGCCTGAGGATCGGCGCGTGTTACCGCGCCTGCTCCTCCATCCGACGCCGCTCCTCCTCCGACTCGAGCTCGACGAACTGGTGTCTGAGTTCCTTTTCGGCTTCCAGGATGAGTGCGACCTCTTCCTCGGGTGCCTGTGCGACCAGGCGGTGCCGCGAGTACAGCGCGAAGTAGAGCAGGGCGATCACCAGGAAGAAGGCGACACCCAGCACGCCTGGGCGGTAGTCCTGGATGGAGAAGGTGGCGAACAGCGCGACGATCGCGAGCACCGCGCCGATGGCCGCGCCCGGAATGCCGAAGGGGCTCTTGTACGGCCGCGGCAGCTCGGGGCGCGTGAGCTTGAGTCGGATGTAGGCCAGCATGACGGCTGCATAGGAGATGACCGCGCCGAAGACCGCCATGTTGAGGAGGGCGGCACCGACGATGCCGGTTCCGAACTGGTCGATGATCACGGCGCAGAGGAGACCGATGATGGCACCGGCGATGAGTGCTCGGTGTGGGGTATGCGTCTTGGGGCTGGTCACCGAGAGGAAGCGCGGGTAATAGCCGGCCCGGGAGAGGGCGAAGATCACCCGACCGTAGGCGTAGATGATGGTGTGGAAGCTCGCGATCAACCCAGTGAGCGCGATGAGCGTCAGCACCGTCGTCGTCGCTCCGGCTCCGAACACCGCTTGGAAGCCATCGGCCAAGGGGGCGCCCGATTCGCCGATTTGCTTGGCTCCGCCATTGACTCCCGAGTTGAAGACGAGCGTGAAGACCGAAAGGGCGAGCAGCGTGAAGATGCCGGCGATCAGCCCACGCGGCATGTCGCGCACCACATCGTGCGTCTCTTCAGCGGCCAAGGGTAGTTCCTCGATCGCCAGGTAGAACCAGATCGCGAAGGGGATGGCCGCGAAGATGCCGTAGAAGCCTTGCGGCAAGAAGGTCGAGCTGCCGGCTCGGTCGGGATCGGGTTCGATGTTGAAGACGAGATCCCAGCTGAAGGCGCCGCTGACGACCGCGCCGATGTAGAAGATCACCAGGATGAGCATGGCGAGAATGGTGACGACCAGCCCGACACGGAGGGTGATCTCGACGCCGGAGATGTTGATCGCGACGAAGACCATGTAGAACAAGATCCACCACAGCCAGACCGGGACCTGCGGGAACAGGGTGTTCATGTAGCCACCGATCCCGACCACGATCACTGCTGGGGTGATGACGTACTCGATCGTGTCGGTGACGCCGACGAGGTAACCTCCCCACGGACCGAAGGCACTGCGCGTGAACGAGTAGAATCCGCCTGCGTGGGGCAAGGCCGTGGTCAGCTCGGCGATGCTGTACACCATGAAGAGGTACATCAGCGCCATCAGCACGGTCGCGACGAGGAGCCCACCGAAGCCACCAGCGCTCAGACCGAAGTTCCAGCCGAAGAAGTCACCGGAGATGACTGCTCCGACTCCAAGTGCCCAGAGAAGTACCCAGTTGGCATGGCGGCGGAGTTTGCGCTGTTCGAGATACTCTTGCCCCACTCGCTCGTAGCGGACTCCGCCGCGCTCGATCGTCGGTTGCTCACCCATCTTCGCTTCCCTCCTCTCGCTGACTCGCTCATCACTCTTCCGGCGTGATGTAGGCGGCGGTGATGCCGCCATCGACCAGAAACGCGGTCGCGGTCACATAGGACGACTCATCGGACGCCAGGAACAGCGCAGCCTGGGCCACCTCGCGCGCTTGGGCGAAGCGTCCCATCGGGATGTGCACCAGTCGCCGCTGCCGCTTGGCCGGATCGGAGAGGATCGAGCGCAGGAGCGGCGTATCGACCGGTCCAGGGCAGAGCGCGTTGGCCCGGATGTTCTTGCGGGCGAACTCGATGGCGATCTCCCGCGTCATGGCCAGGACGCCTCCCTTGCTCGCCGTGTAGGCGATCTGGGGCACGGCTGCTCCCATCAGGGCGACGAAGCTCGCCGTGTTGATGATCGAGCCGCCTCCAGCCCGCAGCATGGCCGGGATGGCGTACTTGCAGCCGAGGAAGACGCCCTTCAAGTTGACCGCCATGACGCGGTCCCAGACCTCTTCGGGCGTGTCGACCACCGAACCGTCCTCGTCCGGGAAGATGCCGGCGTTGTTGAACATGACGTCGAGCTTGCCGTAGGTCTCCTCGGCGGTACGAACCAGCGCCTCGACCTCGGCGGCCTTGGTGACATCCGTCCGGACGAAGATCGCCTCGCCGCCGCCATGGCGGATGAGGCGCACCGTCTCCTCGCCGCCTGCTGTGTTGACGTCAGCGACGACCACCTTCCCGCCCTCCTGGGCGAAGAGGATCGCCGCCTCGCGCCCGATCCCCGATCCTGCGCCGGTGATGACGCACACCTTGCCAGCCAGCCGGTTGCCCATCGTTGCCCTCCCTCAGCCGCGCTCGAAGTACCGGTACAGCTCCCAATCGGTCACCACGGCGTCGAACGTCTCCTGCTCGACCCGCGCCATGTTGACGTAATGCTCGACGACGAGCTCCCCGAAAGCGCGGCGGGCCAGTTCGCTGCGCTCGAACTCGGCCATCGCCTCGGCGAGCGTGCGCGGAACGCGGACGACGTCGCGGGCTTCGTAGGCGTTACCACGGTACTCGGGCGGTAGTGGCAGTTCCCGCTCGATCCCGTCCAGCGCGGCTGCGATCATCGCAGCGTAGGCCAAGTAGGGGTTGGCATCGGCGCCCGGGATGCGGCTCTCGATGCGCAGCGACTGACCGTGACCGACGATGCGGAAGCCACAGGTGCGGTTGTCGCGTCCCCAGACCACGTTGACCGGTGCCCAGCTGGCGACGGCGTAGCGCTTGTAGGAGTTGACGTTGGAGGCGACGAAGAGGGAGAGTTCGCGGGCGTGGGCCATGAGGCCGGCGAGCGCGTGCTGCATCAGCTTGCTCATGTGGTAGGGTTGCCCGTCCGCCTCGTAGAAGAGATTGCGCTCGCCCGCGCTGTCCCAGATGCTCAAGTGGATGTGGGAACTGGAGCCGGTCCAGGTGTGATGGGGCTTGGCCATGAAGGTGACCGCCACCCCGTTGAGGTAGGCGATCTCCTTGACGCCGTGCTTGAAGAGGACCGCTCGGTCGGCCGACTCGAGCGCCTCCGCATAGTGGATGTTGATCTCGTGCTGGCCGGCCGCAGCCTCACCTTTGGAGAACTCGATCGGGATACCGGCGGCGGTCATCAGGTTGCGGATCTGCCGGTAGATCGGTTCCGCTTTGGTTCCCTGCAAGAGGTGGTAGTCCTCGTTGTACCAACCGTACGGGCGGAGACCGCGGTAGCCCTTCTCGTAGGCCTCGTCGAACGAGTCCTTGAGGAGATAGAACTCGAGCTCGCTGGCCATCATCACGCGGAAGCCCATGGCGGCGGCACGCTCGACCTGCCGGCGCAGGATGGTGCGGGGTGCGACGGGGACGAGTTCACCGGTCTCCTCGTCGACCGCGTCGGCCAGGACGAGCGCCGTTCCCTCCAGCCAGGGGATACGCCGCAGCGTGGCGAAGTCGGGCCGGGCGACCCAGTCGCCGTAACCGGTCTCCCAGTTCATCAGGCGGTAACCGCCCGGTGTGGTCATCTCCATGTCGGTACCGAGGAGGTAGGTGCAGAAGTGGGTGCCGTGCGCGCGGACGTGCTCGAGGAAGAAATCGGCGCGGACGCGCTTCCCCATGAGGCGTCCCTGCATGTCGCAGAGCGCGTTGATGACCGTATCGATCTCGCCGCTCGCGACCAGGCGCTCCAGCTCGTCCAGGGTCAAGAGGCCCGTCGTGTGCTCGCTCATCGATCCGCTCCAATTCCCTTCGCTCGTCGTCTCACCGATCGGCCGGAGGCGAGTCAGCCGGTGGGGGATGACGGCTACCGCCGGCCAACCAGCAGCACTGCCAGCTATGGAGACGCGGTGACCTTCTGCGCTGCATGGTCGCGTGCGATCCTTCCTCGACCGTGCCGAAAATCACCACCCCTCCCAGGAGCACTCTGCTCCCGGGCAGCACTCCGCACTGATTCCA
>DAOTYK010000216.1:0-4603 GCA_034434855.1 Thermomicrobium sp. | reverse complement strand
TACAACCGGGCGGTGCTACCAGAGCCGCTCATCGGTCTCGATGTTGACGCGCTCAACCGGTACGTCCGCTCTATCGCTGATCGCCGGTTGGAGGAACTGGGGTTGCCCATCGCTTTCGGGGAATCGAATCCGTTACGCTGGATGGTCGCGCAGGTCGACGTGCCGGAAATCGTCAACTTCTTCGAGGCCCGCAATATCCATTACGAAGTCGGCCGCGCGCGTTGGTAGAGTGGGTGTCCGGTGCCCGAAGAATGCGAGCGGGGAGCAGTCGTGCTGCTCCCCGCTCGTGCGCGTTGTGCCTTTCAGGTCTTCCACGTCGGCTTGGGGACGAGTGGCTCGGCACCGGAGCGGTCACGCGGCATGATGACCGAGCGCATTCACCGTTCTCCGAGCAGCGCCCGGAACGTGCTTTGGGGCTCCGGTAGTTCGTCTCTCCCGAGCGGCGGCCACACGGACAAATCGAAGGGAAAGTCGGAGCCGGGAACGACGCGTTCTGGGCCGACGACGGCGCAGAGATACTCGAGCGTTTCGTGGCGCCAGAGAACGGTGTCGTACCAGAAGCGCCGGAGATAGGTCACGGGAGGTTCAGCGAGTTGCCGGCGCACTGCCTCCCAGACTGCATAGCCTCGTTCGAGACGGCCGATTTGATACGGCAGATACCCACCGCCGTGCGCCAGCAGGATCCGCACGTTGGGGTGGCGATCGAGGATGCCTCCGAAAATCAGATCGGCCGCGGCGACGGTCGTCTCCCAGGGCACGCCGATCATGTTCGGAAGTTGTGGCCGTGCGAGGCGAGGATCGCGACTCAAAAGCGGGTGGAGGAACAGGATCGCCTTGCGCTCCTCGGCGGCTCGCCAGAGGGGTTCGAAGACGGGATCAGTCAGCAGCCGATCCGCGGTGCCCGGTCCGACGATGGCACCCCGCATGCCTCGCTCCATCGCCCAGGCGAGTTCGTCTGCTGCAGCCGGCGGATCGCTGAGCGGCACCGTCGCGAGGAGGTCGAGTCGCGTCGGCACCCGCTCTCGCCACCCCAAGAGTGCCTCGTTGTACGCCCGAGCCGCCTCGCGCGCCAATGCAGGTTCTGCCTCGTAGAAAAAGAGCTGAGGAACCGGCGACAGCAGCGCGCGCTCGACTCCCGCTGCATCGAGTGCTGCCAGGAACTGATCGAGGTCGTGAAAGACCGGCTTGAGTTCGAACGGCCAACGCCCACCGACGATCAGGAACGGCGGTTTCCCGAGTTCTCGCTGCTCGAAACGAGCCCCCGCGCGCGCTGCGTTGCTGCGGAGCCAAACGAGCATCTCGTCCGGTATGGCGTGGATATGACAGTCGACTGTCACGGCTCCCCCATCCATCAGCCAGAGCGGTCAGGGTCCTCATCGGCGCCCAGAGGCAGGTTCACCGTGCCTGGTGTCGCCATGTTCGCTCGCGGACCCCATCGCGGCATTCACGCATCAACGGAGGTGACGCGGATCCGGCGCGACGATCCGAGCGATGCAGAGACACCGCCGGATCACTCGCGTTCAGGCTTCGACACGGACTCCCAAGTAGGTCTCCTGGAGTTCGCGGTTGCCGACGAGTTCCGTAGCTGATCCCTGCCAGATGACGCGCCCTTCTTCGACGATATAGGCGACATCGATGACGGAAAGCGCGAGATCGATGTTCTGCTCCGCCAGGAGGATCGACAGTCCTGCCTGCTTGAGACGCTGCAAGATCTGGCCGACGCGCTGCACCATGACCGGCGCGAGCCCTTCCGACGGCTCGTCGCAGAGGAGCACGAGCGGCTGGGTCATCAGCGAACGAGCGATCGTCAGCATCTGCTGCTCGCCACCGCTCAAGAGCGTTCCGCGGAGTTTTCCCCGCTCCTTGAGAATCGGGAAGAGCTGATAGATCTCCTCGACGGTCCAGCGGACCCGCTGGTCGGGGCGCGGTGGTCTCGCACCGAGCAGCAGATTTTCCGTCACGGTCAGCGAGGGGAAGATGCGCCGACCTTGCGGAACGAGCGCGATACCCTTGTGGGCGATGACATGGGGCGGTAGGCCGACGAGCGACTCGCCGCGCAGGCGGATCTCGCCAGCCAGTCGAGGGAGCAAACCCATGATCGCTCGCATGGTCGTCGTCTTCCCTGCGCCGTTTCGCCCCAAGAGGCCGACGACTTGCCCTTCTTCGACTGTCAACGAGAGTCCGTTCAAAACGAAGCCTTCGCCGTAGCCGCCGTAGACGTCACGTAGTTCCAGCATTGCGCCCTCGCATCGCTCCGGCTAGATACGCTGCCTGGACATCCTCGTTTCGTTGGATTTCGTCTGGAGTGCCATCGGCCAGCACGGCCCCGTGATGGAGGACCGTGATCCGGTCAGCGAAGGAGAAGACGACGCGCATACTGTGCTCGACGAGGACCACTGTCATCTCGCGTGGAAGCTGTGCGAGTCGTTCGATGAAGGCGGGAATCTCGTCAACGGCCAGGCCGGCTGCTGGCTCGTCGAGCAGGAGCAAGCGGGGTCGCAAAGCGAAGCGTGCGGCCAGCTCGACCCGTCGCTGATACCCATGTGGGAGATGACGGACTTCAATATCGCTGACGTCCAAGAGTCCCCATTCCTCGAGCACTCGCTCGGCTTCGCGCTGGACAGCGCGATCGCTGTTCACTTGCCCAAGGAGGCCGAGCAGGCGGTGGCGTCCCCGGAGGAGCGCGATCAAGATGTTCTGGCGTGTCGTCAGCTCGTGGAAGACTGCCGGCTGCTGGTTCGTTTTGAGCAACCCGACATCGACCCGACGATGTGCTGGTAACCGGGTGACATCGCGCCCGAAGACGATCACTCGACCACGCGTCGCCGGAAGGAAACCGGCGATCACGTTGAGCAGTGTCGTCTTGCCGGCACCGTTGGGACCGATGATAGCCCGTCGCTCGCCTGGCTGCACGGTGAGCGAGATGTCTTCCAGGATCGTCAGCCCGCCGATGATCTTGCTGACGTGTTCGAGTTGGAGTGCCGGTACTGCCGTCATCGTCATGACCTCTCGATGACTTGCTCGACCGATGGCTCGCGGTGAGGACTGACTGCTGAAGCTGGTGTTCGAGCCAAGGGGGTCTCCCGCCGCAGCTGGGCCCGCAACTGGCGGATCCGATCCGGCAACCGTACGATGCCCTGTGGAAGCAGGAGCACGGTCAGGATGAAGACGATACCGAGAATCATGACCCAGCGCTGCGTGAATGCGCTGACCTCATAGCGCAGCAGGAGGACGAGTATGGTTCCGATGATCGGCCCCCAGAAGGTGCCAGCTCCTCCGAGGATCACCATGACCATGGCCTCGCCTGCCAAGAGCCAGCTGATCTGCCCGGGGCCGACGAAGCCTTTGAAGTAGGCGAACAAACCACCTGCCAAGGCACCGTAGCCACCAGCGATGGTGTACGCAGCGTACTTCAGCGTCCAGGTGGGATAGCCGAGACCAGCGAGGTAGCGCTCGTTCTCACGGATGCCGATGAGGGCGAGCCCGAACGGTGAACGGACGATCCACGCGATGGTGAGCAGCGCGATCCCGACCACGAAGAGCGCGAGATAGTAGAAGTTAGCGGTATCGGAGACACGCCCGACGAGGAACGGGAGCTTCGGTGTGGGGATGCCCGGCAGCCCGTCGTCACCGCCGGTCACATGGCGCCAGAGCCAGACGATCCCGAACAGGACTTGGGTCAAGGAGAGAGTCAGGATGAGGAAGTATGCCCCGTGTGTTCGCAGCACGAAGGGGCCAGTGACGAGTGCGAGCGCCACTCCGGCGACGACCGCGATCAGTAAGGCCAGGGGAGCAGGGACGCCGACATACTTGGCGAGCAATCCAACGGCGTACCCGCCAGTTCCGAAGAAGGCCGAGTGGCCGAGGGAGGGAAGACCGGCATAGCCAAGCAGGAGGTTGAGGGACATCGCGAAGAGCGAGAAGATCAAGATCTCGGTCAGGACGGACAGCGGGTAGGTCGGGAGGAAGGCTGGAGCCAAGAGGAGCAGGGCCGCGAGGAGAACGCCGAGTGCCGTGCGCCAGTTTCGTGCCAGACGAGCGGTTGCCATCATCCGGTTACCCTCCTAGGCCCAGCCGGGTCGGCCGAACAGTCCCTGCGGGCGGACGATGAGGACAGTAGCGGCAAGTGCCCACACTGCGAAGAACGACGCCTCGGGCCAGAAGGTTCGCACGATCGTGTCGGTCAGTGCCACGACGATGCTCGCCGCGATCGCTCCCGCGACGGAACCGAGCCCGCCCAGGACGACGACGATGAGCGCCATCAAGAGGAGTTGAACGTCCGTTCCAGGCGCGACACCAGTGACGGGGGTGCCGAGGGCTCCACCGAGACCGGAGAGGAAGGCGCCCAGCGAGAAGACGATGGCGAAGATCCGTCGAGCATTGATGCCGAGGCACTGTACCATCTCCAGATCGTCGACACCGGCCCGGACATAGGCTCCCCACTTGGTGCGCTCGAGCAGATACCAGACCAGGATGGCCAGGGCGGCCCCGACGACGATCAAGGCTACCCGATAGATCGGGACGACCGAGCCGAAAAGCTCCATCGAGCCGCGCAGCATCGCTGGTGGTCGGAGACGAAGTGGGTCGCCGCCCCAGATCCACC
>DAOTYK010000215.1:0-7276 GCA_034434855.1 Thermomicrobium sp. | reverse complement strand
CTGCGGCAAATCGTCAGTGGCGCGTTGCCGCCCGGCACCACGCTGCCGTCGGAGCCGGAACTGGCCCGGCAATTCGGGGTGAGTCGCATCGTCATCCGGGAGGCGATCCGTATCCTCGTCGAGAAGGGCCTGATCACGGTCCGGCATGGTAGCGGCATGTGGGTCCAGCCGATCGAGCAGTGGGACCATCTCGACCCGATGGTCCTCCTCGAGGAACTCCGCTCGAGCCCGGACGCGAGCCGACTCGGCGAGCTGCTCGAGCTCTGCGAGATCCTCGACGTCGGTGCCGCCGAGCGGGCCGCCACCCGTCGTACCCCCGAGCAGCTGTCTCGCTTGCGCGACCTGGTCGAGCGGATGCGCAAGGCGGTCGATGATCCGGTAGCCTACCTCGATCTGGATGCGCTCTTCCACGCGACCATCGCTGAGAGTGCCGGAAACCGCCTCCTCCGCGATGCGCAGCGACCGCTCAGCGAGGTGCTGTTCGCCACCTGGCTGTGGGCCACACGGGCACCCGAGGAGTTCACCCGCTTCCAGCAAGACCACGAGGCGATCTATGAGGCGATCGCCGCCGGTGATCCACTCGGTGCTCGGCAGGCCATGCACCGGCACGCCCAGCATGTGGCCAGCGCGCTCCGCGCCGGAACCGCCCCCGCGGCGGGTGAACTGGTCACGACTGGCAGCGACGGTCGTCACGCTGCCGCTTGAGCGAGACCACGAGAGCGGGACGGGTATTCCGTCCCGCTCTGTTTTTTTCAGCGCCATCACCGGATAGGAGTGAAGCCACACCGGACAGTACGGCCGGTCAGGACGTTCGGGCTGTGCGCGGGGGCGAGGCTCACGCTGCCCCGTTCCCCCTCACCAGAGCCCGGACTTGGCGAAGGCCAAGAGGAAGAGCCCGCTCACCAGCAGCAGCGCGACCACGATACCGAGGACGTGCACCAGCCATGGCGGCATCGCCACTGCCTCCCCGCTCAGCCGATCCCTCGCTGGGCAGCGAGCTGCCGCGTGAGCAACGCCTGCCCGATATGCTCCCGATTGTGCTGGATGGCATGAAGCAGCCAGCGCATCCCGCTGAAGCAACGTCCCAGTCGGTCATTGGGGGGCGTCCACTCGCGGGCCAGTGCCTCACCGGTGAGTCGGATGAGCCGTTCGCTCGTTTCCTGTTCGGTCCGGTCGATCAGCTCGAGGAGCGCGAGCGCGCTCGGCGCCTCGTACCGGAACCAGCGCTCGCGGTCACGCTCGACCACCTCGCCCAGCGCCGCTGCCACGAGATAGCGCTCGGCATCCAGGAGATGCGCGACCAGGACGGCGATCGAGTTCATCTCCGGTCCCGGTGACCAGTTGAGGACCGCTGGGCTGAGCCCCTGAACGAGTTCCCGCAGGACCTCATGCTGCTCGCGCAACGTCGACTCCACCGCTTCCCGCACCATCGAGACCAACACGTCGCTCATCGCGCTCTCCTTCCCCGCCGCAGCCGCTCGATCTCCCACCGCCCGTACCGTTCCGTCTCCTCCACGAGATCCTGGTAGAGCGCACGGTACCGCTCGTAGCGCCCCGCGTCGATGAGACCCGCTTCGACCGCCGCGCGCACCGCACAATCCGGCTCATCCAGGTGCCGACAATCCCGGTACGGGCAGGCACCCAGATACGGCCGAAACTCCCGGAAGCAGTGGCCGAGTTCCTCCGGCAGGATAGCCCAAAGGTGCAGCACCCCGATTCCGGGCGTATCGACCAGGAACGTCCGCTCGTCGAGCTGGATGAGTTCGCTCGCGGTCGTGGTGTGCCGGCCGCGCCCCGTCGCCTCGCTCACCGCACCGATCCGGAGTTCCAGGTCCGGCCGGAACGCTTTCACGAGGCTCGTCTTCCCGACCCCCGAGGGTCCCGCGAGCGCGGAGAGTTTCCCCGCGATCGTCTGCCAGAGCTCGTGCACGCCCGCTCCGCTGACCACGCTCGTTTCGACGACCGGATAGCCGATCGCTCGGTATGGCGCGAGCATCGCTCGTGCTCGTCCAGCCGGGTCGAGGTCGATCTTGTTCAGGCAGATGACCGTCGGCAGGTCCTGCGACTCCGCCACCACCAGGAAGCGATCGAGCATCCCCAAGCTCAGTTCCGGCTGGGCAGCCGCCATGACCACTACCAGTTGGTCCAGGTTCGCCACGATGACCTGCGCCGCCTCCCGATCGCGCGCTCGCCGCACCAGCGCGCGTCGCCGCGGCGCGACCGCTTCGATCACTCCCTCTCCCGGGGCGACGACGCGCACCACGACCCGGTCACCGACCACGACCAAGTCCTCATGCCGGCGCTCCTTCTTGAGGGCACCACGCACGACACAGCGCAGAACCCCCTCAGGCGTCAGGACGTCGTAGTACGGTCCCCGTACCCGGATCACGATGTTCGCTGGCCACGCGTCACCAGGATGGTCCGCGTCCTCCGTCACCGTTCCCCCTCGTCCGCGACCCCTCCGTTCACTGTGACACCGAAACACCAGGGACGGGAGCGCGGGCAGCCCGCTCGAGCAGTGCCCGCTCCGGCAGCGACTGGTACGCCAACACGGCTAACGTACCGAACAGGAGCGTCACCACTGCCGCATGCCCCAGCACACTGGCCAAGCTCAGCCGGCTCCAGACCAACCAAGCACCCGTCGCCGACTGGGCGAGCAGCAACCCCAGCGCAACCAGCCCACTCCACGCCAGATCCGGACGCTCGCGCCGCAGCACCCGGTCGCGCCACAGGCGCACCACCAAGCCGACCAGGGCCAGCGTCAAGGCCAGTGCGCTCAGCCGGTGCAGGAAGACCACTCCCGCCGCTCCCGCCAGATCCGGGATCAGCCGGCCCTGGCAGAGCGGCCAATCCAGGCAAGCGAGGCTCGCGTGCGTGTGCCGCACGTACGCGCCGACGTAGACGACGGCGTACGTCCCGATCAGCAGGCCCCAGCTGGCCCGCACAACTCCAGCTGGCGCGCGAAGTTGCCGGCGGGCCCGCAACCACTCGCCCCGCGTCAGGACGAGCGCCAAGAGGAGCGCGCTGGCGAAAACAGTGAGCGAGACACCGAAGTGCACCGCCATGACCAGCGGGTGCCGCGGTGCCAGCACCGCGGCTGCCCCGAGCGCCGATTGCAGAAGGAGCGTCCCGACCAGGACTCCTGCGACGATCCGCGTTTCCCACCGCGCCAAGAGTTCTCGCCGTTCCACGATCGTCAGCACGAGCAACGCCGCCAGAACCAGCCCACTCACCAGCGTGGCCAGCCGGTGGCTGTACTCGATGATCCCCTCCGCCGTGAGCGGCGGAAGCAACCGGCCGTGGCAGAGTGGCCAAGACTCCCCACAGCCGAAACCCGAGCCGGTCGCAGTGACCGTTGCCCCCAAAAGGAGCACCAGTCCCATCGCCGCCGCGTTCACCCACGCCAATCGCCCGATCCAGTGCACGCGTCCGCGCATGATCTGTACCGTGCCTTCCCGAGCACGCCATGCCTTGCACCTGAGGGAAGGATAACCGAGCTGCCGGCCGCTCACAGCCCCTCGCCCTCTCACGCCTGCCCAGCCATCGATGGCTCCCAGCAGTTCTCACAGGACCTCGGTGATCACCCGGTATCTGCCGAAGCCTGCCACCTCGACGAGCACCTCACCTAGTCGAGAATGCACCCGACCCGAAGCAGGACAAATCAGCCGACTGGACGCATGCGCGTTCCGTCCCGTTGTGCCCCTGGCGAGGAGCGTGGGACTCCCGGAGGGCGCGCGAGCGAATCGGCTCCCGCTCGCCACCCGATCTCCAGGTTCTTTCCACAGGAACGAGACGCCCGCCACACCAGCGCATCCGTTGCCTGCGCCACGCCACCGCGCGTTCGGCAACCCTGCCCGCACCAGCGAGAACGAAAACTGCCGCCGCTCCCGTGATGTCGGGCAATCACCGTCGCTCCGAAGCCCGCGAGCGTCAGGGAAACGACTCTCCGAACCACCAGACCGCCCTCATGTCGTGCACGCTCATCAGGACGAGCGCCTCGTAGGCTGGCCACAGTGGTGGAACGCATCCTCGACCGACTGGCAGGAATGCACTCTCATCAACTTTCTCCTCTTTTCTTTCCGAGTCCTGCCGCCCTGCAACCGATCGCTCCTTGTTCTCGACGATCGCTAGCGCGGGGGCATCGCTTTGCCACGATCAATCCCTGGATCGAGACCAGTCCGGAGAACGCCTCCGACGCTCGTGGGAACGAGCGGTGCACTCCATGCACCGAACTGGTCGAGGAACTGGCCGAGCGCTCGGATGCGGGAGCCCGGTCGCTCACGCTGCCGGTTCGCTCCGTCCCGGTACCACGCCGAGGAGGCGCAGGAACGCCTCGATCTTCTCCAGTTCCCACGCCGTGAGGTCGACCGACACCATGATGGTCACCGCGGCACCAGGCGGTCCGGCTATTGTCCGCTCGGGCACTGACCCGACAGCGACCTTGGACGATACCGTTGTGACAGGCGACACAGCGGCAGACTCGGTGGGTGCCGGCTCCACCTCGCCCCCAGCGCCGCTCAGCAGTGGCCGCAGCGCGCGCACCCGCTCCTCGAGATCCGGCGCCAACACGAGTCGCGAGGGCTGGCCGCGCACCCCGCGCCGAAAGAGCCCCAGCCCCGCCTCCTCCGCCAGTTTGAAGAAGAAGGTACGCGCTTCCTCGACTCTGTTGCGGGGCTGGCCTAGCCGCATCTCCACCTGCCAAACCCGCTCCACCCAGGGGCCATCGATCACGCTCAGTCCCTCGCGCAGCGCTCGCTCGATCACCCCACCGTACGGCGGGTAGCTCAAGACCACCCGTGCCAACTCGCGCTGTCGTTCGAGCGCATCGGTGGCATAGGCGAGTCGGCGCCCAGTCTCCGTCAGCCGAATTTCGCTCGCGTCCCGTGCGATCAATCCCAACTGCTCCAGGGCGTTGAGGGTTTCCCGCAACGGCTCCCCACCGCCCAAGCGAGCCTCCAGCACGCTCCGGTCGATACCTCTCCCCTTGGCGTATTCCAAGACTTGGAACAACAAGCGCGGATCCGTCCGGTATGGGAGCAAGATCGCCATCGCTGACCCTCCAGCACGATCGTCACGCGACTATTCTAGCATTCGCGAATGGACTAGTCAAGCAGATTATGGACGCGACACTGCACGATACTACACACACTTCTCACCCAGCGACAGTCCACACCTCCAGGGCGAAGGCAGAGTATGCCGGCAGCCACGATGCCGCACAATCTCCGCTTCCCACGCGCCCGACCATCACGCAACTCCACGGTTAGCCTTGCACCGGCCCGGCTGGGAGGCACACCGCACGAAAGACAGCACGCGACGACGATGATGGAGTTGCGTGACCAGCAAGCGTGGTGGAATGCTCGAAGAAACTGCAGCGACTCGCCACGCAGCTAAGCAAGCGACGAGTACACTGCACACGGCCAGCCGGATGGGCAGCCGGTCCGGCCGAGTCCCCAGGAGACGCGCGCAAGCCGGCTCGCGCCTCGTGAGGACGCGCCGCTCCCGGTCGCCCAGTGCGACCCCTCGCCAGCCGAGCGAGCTCGTACGCTGTCGGCAGCGCACCCCCGATCCGCTGCGGGAGGACTCGCCGACCTGCACGGTGGCCCGCTCGCTGTGTCGTCGCTGCGGGTCACGCGCCGTGAGGCTTCACTGGCTGCTCGCTAGGCGTGCTCCGCCCCCGCAGCGCTGCAGCCCCAGCGCTGGCGTACCGACCGATGCTTCCTCTCACCTACCGCGGCAAGCAGGGCTCGACCGGCGCCCCCCTCGACGCGTCTCCGCCGTTCTCGATCGAGCGCCTCCGCGGTCGCACCGGCCGGTTCGCCGCGCGTTCACCCCCTCTCCAGTGCGAGAGCGCTCTCCGCGTTCGTATCCCACTCCGAGCACACGGACATCCTCCGCACGCTGCTCGCCACTGCATCCCAGACCACCGGTCACGGACCGGTCGGCTCTCGATGGCAGCCTGGCCAGCGCTCAGGTGACGGGGTCCCGGTCAGCCGCAATCGCGCCACACGATAGGCAACTCGTCCGCGACCACGAGCGCTCCTCCCACCGTCCGATCGCCCAGCGGAAGCTGGCTCCTCCCGACCGCGAACGAGCCGTACCGATCACGCTCGAACCGTGCGGTGCGTCCTCGCGCCTCGACCGAGCCAGCCAGCGCAGCCCGTTCCGGGAAACTGCTCAGCTGCGATGAACCCGCCAGCGCACCAGACGCGCTGGGCGCGCTTCTCCCTGCCAGCACGGAGGCCTCCTCGTGATTCCGCAACCCCTGTCCTTCGACAGAGCAGGGCAGCTACCGGGATCGCTGCGAGTCCCCCTTCGCGGCCAGGGCCGAACGTCGCACACGACCGGCACAGCGCGCTCGGCTGGATATCCGGCACAGTGCCACCCCAACTCGCTCGCCCGGGTGCCGTTCGTCCGCAGAGCGTCCCCACGACGCCCGATCGAGCAGCCCGGCCTCGACGCTCAGTGAGCGAGCCTCTATCCTGCCTATTCACTCCGCGACTGCGCCTCCCGCTTCCCCCGTTCGCACGTTGCGTCAAGGCCTCGATCCGGCCTGTCCGTTTTCCGACCCTTCGTGCTGTGTCTTTAAGTGAGAGCGGATCGCTGCGCGACCAGCCAGCCTGCTCCGCTGGAGCAGCAGCCGGATCGGCACACGCACTCGTAACGGGTGCGCTGGTCAGTAGCTGCACGACTCCGGTCGGCGCGAGACGGGCTGACCAGTCGCCTCGCTCCGGCCGTCGACCAGCGCGGCAGGCTCGGCACCAGTGGGCTGGATGCCAGCCGCCTCGCCCGCGCGAGCGCCTTGGTAGCGAGCGTGACCCGGGCGCGGACCAACGGACAGCCGATCGGCGATCAGCCGCCTCGTCACAGGAGTGGCCAGCCGGCGCCAGCTGATCGAATCCGCCCTCCTCGTCAGCATCCAGGCACCGCGCACCGGCGGAGGCTGATCCCGACTCTCCGCCTGATCGTTCGCCGTCGCGTGGGACTCCGCAAGCGACACCCGACAACGCACTGGCTCGCCCGCACCGGCCAGGCCCCAAGGCGCCGCTCCCTCTTGCGCAGCGTACGGGCACTGGACGCCCGCGGGTGCGCCGGTGTGCCCAGTGGACCAGGAATCGGTGTCCACGCCGCTCGCCGGCACGCAGGCAGCAGCGTGCCGACCGACCACCGGAAGCGAATTCCGGCCGACAGCGCAGCGTTCGCCCCTCACCCCGAGCGGCAGTGGTCGCTCGTCCAAACACCATCGAAACCGCGTGGACGATCGGCAATCATTCACGCA
>DAOTYK010000214.1:0-3627 GCA_034434855.1 Thermomicrobium sp. | reverse complement strand
TCACCAAATCCCCAGGGCGTCTTTCGCCTCTTCACTCATCATGTCCGGTGTCCAGGGCGGGCTCCACACGAGATTGACCTCCACGTTGCCGAGATCGGGGAGATCGCGGAGTGCGTAGTTCACTTCCTCGGTCAGGATCGGCCCGAGGGGGCAACCGAACGTGGTCAACGTCATCGTGATCAGCACGTCCGTCTTGCCGTCCTCCCGGTCGATGAGATCGATGCCATAGATCAAGCCGAGGTTCACCACATCGACCCCGAGCTCAGGGTCGATGACCTGCTTCAGGCGCTCGCGAACATCATCTTCGGTGAACTTCCCCATCTCGCCTCCTTCTGCTGTGGAATCGCCGAACAAGCGGCGCGCGAGGTCATCGGATCGGTTCTGCATCGGGTTGCGTCCCTTCGTCCCGATCAAGTCGGCCATTCGTTGAGACCATAGGCGGCTGCTTTGAGTACTTTCAGGCTGAGCAGCGCACACTTGCGCCGTGCCGGACTGATGGGGACACCGAGCTCTTCGAGGAGATCCTGCGCTCCCAGTTGTTTGACTTCCTCGAGCGGTTTCCCTTTCACCATTTCGGTCAAGATCGACGCCGCAGCCTGACTGATCGCGCAACCGCGGCCGGAAAATCGAATGTCAGCGATCCGGTCGTTCTCCAGCTTGAGATCGATGCGGATTCGATCACCACACAGCGGATTGGAATCCTCGAAGGTGCGGTCCGGTCGTTCCAGGGTCCCGTAGTTCCGGGGATGCTGGTAATGGTCAAGGATGTGCTCCCGGTAGAGTTCTGCCACGGCGTCTCCTCCACCCAGCCGCTCACCCCGCGACGCCGAAAACGCGGCGTACCTCGCGGAGCGCCTCGATGAGTCGATCCACGTCGTCCTCGGCATTGTAAAGGTAGAAGCTCGCGCGCGTCGTCGCCACGACGCCGAGGCGCCGCATCAAGGGTTGCGTGCAATGATGACCAGCGCGGACAGCGATCCCGTGCTGATCGAGCACGGCGGCGACGTCGTGAGGATGGACGTCGCCGATGGTGAAGCTGATGACACCGCTGCGATCGTCACCGACCGGCCCATAGAGCCGGATGCCAGGAATTTCCTCCAAACGGGGGAGAGCGTAGGCCAGCAGAGCCTGCTCGTGTTGCCGGATGGCTGCCATGCCGATCGACTCCAGATAGTCGATCGCTGCTCCTAGGGCAACCGCATCGGCAACGCTGGGCGTTCCAGCTTCGAAGCGGGCTGGTACGTCACCGGGTGAAAAGCCGTCGGTCGTCACCGTGCGGATCATGCCACCGCCACCGAGGAATGGTGGCAAGCTGGTGAGCAAGTCGTAGCGGGCCCAGAGAACGCCGATGCCGAATGGCGCGAGCATCTTGTGACCGGAAAAGGCGAGGAAGTCGGCTCCGAGCTCGCGGACATCGACCGGTAGATGAGGAACGCTCTGTGCCCCATCGACCAACACGAGTGCACCGGCACGGTGCGCGAGACGAACGATCTCGGGAATGGGATTGATGGTCCCCAGCGCATTGGAAACGTGCGTCACGGCGACCAACTTGACCGGATATGCGTTCAGGAGCTCCTCCAGTTGGTCGAGTCGGAGCCGGCCGTGCTCGTCGATATCGACGAAGCGGACGATGATGCCGCGCTCGGCGGCGAGCTGATGCCAGGGGACGATATTCGAGTGATGCTCGAGGATCGTCGTCACGACGACGTCTCCTGGCTGGAGCGCGGTGGTACCCCACGTTCTGGCTACTAGGTTGATCGCCTCCGTCGTATTGCGGACGAAGACGACCTCTTGGGTGTGGGCGGCTCCGATGAAGCGCGCGACTTTGGCGCGCGCTTCCTCATAGAGAACCGAGGCTTCTTCGCTCAACTCGTAGATGCCGCGGTGAATGTTCGCGTTGCTCATGCGATAGAAGCCAGCGAGCGCCTCGATGACGCTCGCTGGCTTCTGTGACGTTGCCGCACTATCGAGATAGGCGAGGGGTTTGCCTCCGCGGACCGTCCGCTGGAGGATCGGGAAATCCCCTCGGATCCGCTCGACGTCGAGTGGCTGCATTCCAGTGAATGTCGTCATAGCCCGATTTTCCGCGCGATGGCTGCCCGTACGGTCTCCTGTACCTCCGTGACGGGCACCCGCTCGATCACTTCATCGAAGAAGCCATCGACGATCAGCTTCACCGCTTCTGGTCGGCTGATGCCTCGGCTCATCAAGTAGAAAATATACTCCTCTTCCACTTGCCCGACAGTGGCACCATGCGTACACCGCACGTCATTGGCGCCGATTTCGAGGTTCGGAATCGTATCGGCCCGAGCGGTCGGTGAGAGGATCAGGTTGCGGTTCGCTTGGTACGCGTCGGTCCGCTGGGCCTGTGGGAAGACCTTGATCAGTCCGCTGAAGACGGTGCGGGCCCGATCCTTGAGCGCTCCCTTGTACAGAAGGTCACTCGACGCATAGGGCGCGACATGCCATTGGCGCGTCTGGTGATCGAGATGCTGCGCATCGTCGGCGAAGTAGAGCCCGAGCATTTCGGCAGTCGCACCTGGTCCCACGAGATTGCTGGCGATGAATGCCTTGCTCAACCGCGAGCCGAGACTGACATTCAACGTGTTGACGGTCACGTCCTGCCGCAAGAGAGCTCGTTGTGTCGTGAAGTTCCAGACGCTCCGTCCCCAGTCCTGCAGCTGGATGTAACGAACCTGTGCACCCTCGCCCGTGATGATCTCGACGACGTTGGAGGCGATCAACGGTTCCTCGACTGTAGGAGAAGCCCAGGTGTCGATCAGGACGACGCTGGCTCCTGGTTCAGCAACGAGAAGCGTGTGTGCGAAGATCGCCGTGCCCGGCGTTTCCGCCCAAACGAAACTGCGCAGCGGGAGAGCGACCTCCACCCCCTCCGGCACGTACAGGAAGGTTCCGCCGCTCCAAAAGGCACCGTGCAGCGCCGCGAACTTGTTGTCTTCCGGTCTCACTGCTTCGGTCATGAAGACTCGTTGGAGGAGTTCCGGCATGTCGCGCGCTGCAGTCAAGAGATCGGTAAAGACGACGCCCTCGGCAGCGAGCTGCGGGTCGAGCTGGGTATAGACCACGGAGCTATCGACCTGTACGAGTAGCCCGGATCGCAAGGCGGCATCGCCGAGGATCTCGAAGAGCGCGGATGGGAGCACGTCTGGTCCGCTCACTCGCTGGCCGACGCCGGCAAAGGGCACGACTCGATCGATCGGAAGGCGCCGGATGTCGGTCCGTCGCCATTCCTCGTCGGTCCGGCTAGGCATCGGCGTCCGCTCGTAGATCTCCCACGCAGCGAGACGCCGTTCTCGCAACCAAGCCGGCTCGTCGAGGAGGTGCGAGAGTTCCTCGACTGCCTCACGGGTGAAGCCTCGTGTCCGTTCTGCGACCCTCGTGCTCATGATCTCCCCTCAGGTGACAGTGCGGCGGTCTGGACTGAGCCAGACCGCCAGCGTCTCATCCGACTGAACCTTCCATCTCGAGCGCGATCAGCCGGTTCAGCTCGACCGCGTACTCCAGGGGCAGTTCCTTGGTGATCGGCTCGATGAAACCGTTGACGATCATGCTCATCGCCTCGGCTTCGGTGAGTCCCCGGCTCTGCAGGTAGAAGAGCTGTTCCTC
>DAOTYK010000213.1:0-2240 GCA_034434855.1 Thermomicrobium sp. | reverse complement strand
ACCGAATCGTGCCCGAACGCGACGTTGATCCCGAACTGGAGAAGCTCTTTCACGCGCGTCAGTCCGCGGCGCTTGGGATAGGTGTCGAAGCGTCCCTGCAAGATCGAGTTGTCCGGCGGGTTGGCGATAATGCTGAGTTCGGCACGCTTGAGCCAGCCGAAGAGCTTGAAGGCATAGGCATTGTTGTAGGAGCCCATGGCCGTCGTGTGACTGGCCACGACGCGCCCCTGCATCGCGCGCCGAATCGTCTCCGCCGCCATCACTTCGATGAAGCGCGACTGGTCGTCGTCGGTCTCGTCACAGTGGGCATCCAGCGGCCGATCGTAGCGTTCAGCGAGATCGAAGGCGATGCGCAGTGACTCGACGCCCATCTCGCGGGTCGTCTCGTAGTGGGGGATGGCTCCCACCACGTCGCAACCGAGCCGGAGCGCCTCTTCGAGGAGCTCGGCACCGCGCGGATAGGAGAGGATCCCCTCCTGGGGAAAGGCGACCAGCTGCAGATCCACGAGGTCGCGCACCTCCTCGCGCAGTTCGAGGAGCGCACGCAAGCCGACCAAGTTGGGATCGCACACGTCGACGTGGCTGCGGATCAGCAGGGCTCCCTGGCTGGCATACCACTCGATCGTCCGGCGCGCTCGCTCCTTGACCGCCTCGATGGTGAGCTGGGGCTTGGTGAGTGCCCAGCGTTGGATCCCTTCGAGCAGCGTCCCGGACTCGTTGTGGCCGGCGAGCCCCTCGGTGAGCGCCGCATCGAGATGACAGTGCGGCTCGATGAGCGGTGGCGAGACGAGCCGCCCACCAGCATCGATCGTCTCCCGAGCCTCGCCCGCGAGGTTCGGCTCGATGGCGACGATCCGACCCTCCGCCACGGCCAGATCGACTACTCGCCCATCGCGCAGGCGCGCATTACGGACCACGAGATCGTAGGCCATCACGACCCCCTGCTTCGGCTCAACGACCGTCTCGAAAAGCGATTCCCCGCACCCTCGCGACCGTCCTGTCGCGCGAGCAGAACGGGAAATCCTCGGCAAGGAGAGAACCGAAAAACCGCCGCGCTGTCAACCGCCGAAACGGGCACGCACCAGCCGGGTCAAAGCGAGGAACTCCTCCACGCGGAAGAGTCGCATGAGGACGGCGTAACAGGCAGCGCCAGCCACGACGTTCGTCCCCACGACCAGCACGCGCCAGGCGACTCCGCCAACCTCGGGTGCCTGCCACTGGCCGGCGAGCGCCGTCGCACCACCGACGAGGAGCGCCATCAGTGCAGCCGCGAGCGCGCTCGCTCGCATCGTGCGCGCGACCGTGCCATCCCCCACCCGACCCAGCCAGCGCCGCAACACCCACCACATGACGACCGTATGGGCCACGAATTGCGCCGTATTGCCCAAGACGAGCCCCAGCATGCCGAGCGAGCGCACGAGCGCCAGCGCAACCAGGAAATAGATTCCGACCGAAAGAACGCCGACGAGAACCGGCGTCTGCGTGTTGCGGCGGGCGTACGCCGCGAAGATCAGGATCTGGTCGAATGCGGCGAAGAGCGTGCCGGGAAGATACCCGAGCAAGGCGATCCAGATCGCTCGGGCCCCTTCGAGATCGGTCGCCCCATGCAGGAACAGGAGCGCGACGATCGGCCAGCTGAGCGCGGCCATCCCCAGCACTGTCGGGAAGATGAGCAACGCCACGAACTTGAGTCCCAGTGCCAGCGTTCGTTGGTAGGCATCCTCGTCCCCGCTCGCATGGTGTCGAGAGAGCGTCGGCAGCGCGGCCAGCGAGGTCGCCGCGGCGACCAGCCCGAGGATCATCTGATTGAGCGCCGTCGCATAACGCATCGCGCCCAAGGCGTGCGGATCCACTCCCCAGGCCAGGTTCCGGTCGACCGTCAAAGCGACCGTGTTGGCGAAGAGGCCGAGAAAAATCGGCAGATAGAGCAGGAAGATTTGCCGGATGGCCGGATGCCAGAGGGACAGGTTCAACCGAGGCAGGCAATCGCGCAGCCCCCACAGTTGCAGCGCCGCGAGCCCGAGCGCGCCGAGCAGCACGCCGACGACCAGGCTCGTCACCCCGAGCGAGTGCCCCAGCAGGAGCGCGGAGCCGACGATCGCGGCGTTGCGCACGCTCAAAGCCAGTGACGGTTGGGTGAAGCGCTGGAGCGCATAGAGCGCTCCCATGAGCACAGTCGAGAAGGCGAGGAGCAACACGGCCGGGACGATGAGACGGACGAGCCGGATGGTCAGCTGGAA
>DAOTYK010000212.1:0-2888 GCA_034434855.1 Thermomicrobium sp. | reverse complement strand
GCTTCCCAAGCCGATCCACCCAGCTCCTCCGGGTCGATCGCGAGTTCTTCGCGAACCAGCGTTTCCAGTGCTGGCGCTCCCTCGCGAATGAGCCGATCGGCCAACTCGCGAGCCGTTTGGGGCGGGAGTCCCTTCGCACGATAGATCAATTCCAGTTCCTCACGCTCTTCCTCGGGGAACGCGATGAGTTCCTCGCGCTCGATCCGGATCTGATGCTCGAAGAGCTCCCGCGCACTCTGCACGGAGAGCCATTCGCCCATCGCCACGGAAAGCGAACCAGCCAAGAGACCGGCGATGCCGGTCAGGAGGATCGCTTTGGGAGCCAAGTCAGCACCAGCCACCCCCATGACGAGACTCAGGTTGGACACGAGTCCATCGTTCGCACCGAGCACAGCAGCGCGCAGCGCGTTTCCTCCGACAGCACGATGACGGCCCTCCAAGACGGCCAGCGCGCTCCCGGGAAGACCGCTCGGCCGTTCGCGCCCGATCAACTGGAGCAAGCGCGCATGCTGATGCTCGGTCGCTGGCAACGGAGTCGCCGCAGCTTCGGGCTGCGCATCGTACTTAGCCTGGTCAGCTCATTCCCGCGCGGTAACCGTCGGGAGGACCAGCGCTGCACCCCAATGCCGCGCGATCGCGATGAGGACACGCGTGCGCCAGCTTGGGCGGAGCTGGGGAAGTGGCACACCGAGTTCGCGGAGTTTCTGTTCCCAAAATCGGACGTGCTCCTCCATGGTTGCCAGCCGCTGAAAGACCTCCCGGAGCTCCGGCGATCGCTCCGCTTCAGCCAGAGCTCGATACAACGCGGCGCTGTCGATCTCGTCCTGAAGATTGCTTCGATAGCGAGCGATGGCATCGTGTGCGTCGGTCATCACTGCGCATCCTCCGTTTCGCCCGTCGCGGCTGACACTACCATGAGTCGGTCAGGTGCGGTAGGCTCTCGCTCCAGGCGAGCAGGCACGCTCCTCGCCTTGCCGATAGCACACGGCAGGGCGTGGCACCTTACCGAAGCGGAACGAAGAACGTCGGTACGGTCAACAGGATGGGGCGGTAATGGAGTTCCTGGATTTCTGGTCGCGGACCAGCGGCACATGGATCAACGCCACGACAGTAGCGATCGGAACCACTTTCGGTCTTCTTCTCCACGGTCGCTTACCGGAACGCATGCAACGAATCGCTGTCCAAGGTGTCGGCCTCACGACCGTCTTCATCGCGCTCTCCATGGCTGAAAGTCTCGGAAAAGCGACGGTCGGGCGTTTCGATGGCGTCGTCCTCGGACTGGTGACACTCGTGTTGGGGGGATTGCTCGGCGAGTGGTGGCGCGTCGAGGAGGGACTCGAAACGCTGGGAAACTGGATCAAACGGCGCGTGGGTGGTGGCGGATCGTTCACCGAGGGATTCGTGGCCGCGAGCCTGCTCTTCTGCGTGGGACCGATGACGCTGATCGGCTCGCTCAACAATGGCCTGACCGGTGATGCGACACTCTTGGTCGTCAAGGCGACGTTGGACGGGATTTCCAGTGTCGCGCTCGCCAGTGCGTACGGGATCGGGGTCGGGTTCTCCATCCTCGTGATCCTCCTCTACCAGGGAGGCGTCTCGCTCGCAGCTGGTGCTCTGGCCCAACTGCTCCCTGATCCCGCCAATGACCCGCGCATCCTCTTGGTGACTGGGGTCGGCGGCCTGATGATGATCGGGATCGCGATCAACTTGCTGGGCTTGGGGCGAGTGCGCGTGGCCTCGTTCCTCCCAGCACTCGTGCTGGGTCCACTCGTCTCCGCGCTCGCGCGCTGGTTGAGCTGACCCTACCTCTGCCGCTCCATTAGGAATCGACGTACACGGTGACGGTCGCGAGAGCCACCCACGGTTCGGTACCGTAGTCTCCTGGGGTGGCGAGCGAAAGCGAAATCGTCAATTGCGAACCGGCGAGGAGCTGGGATTTGTCGATCACCCAAGCGAAGGTTCTCCACTCGCCGCGTGGGAAGGGGCTCACACCTTCCCAGACGGTCAAGCCATTGATGCCGATGCGCAGGACCGGCGCGAGCGATCCTGGATTTGTCATCCCTTCGGCGACCAGCACGAGTCGCTGCACCGGGCTGGACGGGTTCAGCCAGATGCGGCCCATCGAGGAACCACTTTGCGTTCCGTAGAGAACAGCGGCAGTCGCTGGGAGGGACAGGTGCGCGACGGCATCGGAATCTGCCGGTGCCGCGCCCGCGAGAGCGTTACCGGCGAAGGCATACGGGGTGAGCGTTCCGAGGAGGCCACCGATACTCGCGACGGGTACCGGTTGCCCGATACGGGCCATCGGCGGCAAATCTCGCCAGGGATCTGGGGTGGGAGTCGGGCTGGGCAGCGGCGTCGCGGTCGGCTCAGGAGTAGCCGCGACCGGCGGACTGACCGACGGCCATGGCCACACGGTCGGTGTCACTCCCGGCTCTGGCGTCGGTTCCGGGCGCGGGACCGGGGTTGGAGTGACAGCGGGCGGGCTCGTGCTCGGCGGAACGACTAGTGCATTCGGGGCGACACCTGCCGGTGAGGGAGTCGGTGCTGGCGCGGGAGAAGGCGTCGGCATCGGCTCTGGAGTCGGGGTGACAGTCGGCGAAGGACGCGGAACCGGTGTCGGCGTCGGCGTACTGGCCCGACTCGCCGAGAGCACCGGTAGCCCAGGCAATCGAGCCGGAGCTGGTAATGGAGTCGGCGTCGGTGCCGGCCGATCGGTCCGGAGCGTAAAGGCTGGAGCGCTGGTGACCGCCCTTTGCCCGGCATCCACCGCCGGTCGGTTCGCTACCAGCGAGTTAGCGAGGGCGATGCCAGCCCACAGGCCACCGAGCAGTGCGGTGGTCAGAACGGCCACTGCCAAGGGGCGACGGGTGAGTTCGATCAGCCGC
>DAOTYK010000211.1:0-1844 GCA_034434855.1 Thermomicrobium sp. | reverse complement strand
GCCAAGACCAGGACAGTGAGTGTCGGGACGGCGAGGCGACCGATGAGCTGCGGCCGCCAGGCGAGAACGGCTGGCACGAGCATCCCCAGGGCAACGGCCAATGCGAGCAGCACGCCGTACACGTTCCCGAGGACGAGTTCGGTGACGCGCGTCGGCATCGTCGCCAGCATGGCAGCGACCGCGATGATGCTGACGCCCAGCGCTCCCAGCAGCAGCCGGCGAAGAGTCGGGGCAGTCGCCGGTGAGGCGCGTTGCGCTAGAAGGAGCAACACGACTGTCGCCGATGCCATACCGGACGCGAAGAAGAGGGCGCCGAGCCAGGCAGTGTCCCCCCACAGCGGACGGTTGGTCGAATTCAAGAGGACACCCTTGTAGCCAGCGTAGAACGTCCCAGCGAGCCCCGAGCCCACGACGATGATGGTGCCGAGGATGCCGCGACCCAGAAAACCGAGCTGGGCGGGCAGCCGCCCCTCGACTGCGAGGCTCCCCACCAGCGCGAGGAACGAGGCACCACCGAAGAGAAAGAGCGACCAGGCGCCGAGCGCCATCACCGACCACCACTTGAGGAACGTCGGAAGCAGCGTCTCCGAGAACAGCAGCATATGCCAGAAGCGATCGGGTCGCTTGAGGTCGAGGATGAGCAAGAGCCCGCTCAGGATACTGCCGACCGTGGCGATCGCGAAGCCCCAGCGAGCGACGATCCGATCGGAGGCACGACCGAACAGCCAGAGGAGCGCTGCGATCCCCCCCGCCGTTCCGGCCAGCCCCGCCACGAAGAACTCGACGACCGCGTACCAGCCCCAATGCGGTGAAACCGAATAGAAAGTGTCCGGCATGGCTGACCCTCCCCTCACTCACCGCTCTCCGGCTCGTGGGCAGCGCTCGCCAACTCCTCCATGCGCCGCTTCCGCAGGCTGACCAGCCCGAGCAAGCCGAGAACGACAGCGCTGGCAGTCGAGAGTCCGGCTGCCATGGGGGTGTTGGTGGACGGCAGCTTCGGGTTCTTCGGTAGCCCGTAGACCTCCGGCTCGTCGAGCAGGAGGTAGAAGCTGTTCAGCCCACCGAGGATCGACTCGTCGTGCCCGTAGAGGCGTGCCTGCGTCACCCCCTGGGCGTGGAGCTGCTCGAGCCGCTGCTGAGCCCGCTGTTTGAGTTCGTCGATCGGCCCGAACTGGATCGACTGCGTCGGGCAGGCCTGCGCGCAGGCCGGAACCATGCCAGCTTGCAGCCGGTCGTAGCACAGCGTGCACTTCATGGCCGTGTTGGTTTCCGGATTGATCTCGATCACGCCGAACGGGCAGGCCGAAATGCACGCCCGGCAGCCGTTGCAGACGTCCTGCTGGATCACGACCGATTCGAACTCGGTGCGGATGATGGCACCGGTCGGGCAGGCTTCCAAGCAGGCGGCCCGCACACAGTGCTTGCAGACGTCGCTCATCATCAGCCAGCGGCCGGTCGAGCGGTCAGGGCTGAACTGCTCGATGAACTTGACGTGTCGCCACTGGATGCCGCTGAGCGAGACCGTGTTGTCGTAGGATTGGCCACTCAGCTGGACCTTCCCACCGTTGCGAGCCGGCAGCTGGTTCCACGCTTTGCAGGCCACCTCGCATGCCTTGCACCCGATACAGACTGAGGTGTCGGTGAAGAAGCCCATCGCTTGCGCCATGGCTCGTCTCCTCCAGGGAACTCCCCAGGGTGACTCAGCCGAGTCACCCTGGGGCCTCCTCCGTTCCCCACTACTTCGCCTTCTCGACGTTGACCAAGAGTGCCTTGGCTTCGTGGATCATCACGTTCGGGTCAGCGACCCACGAGGTCAGGTCATTGACCACGTCGCCAGTCGCGAG
>DAOTYK010000210.1:0-3927 GCA_034434855.1 Thermomicrobium sp. | reverse complement strand
GGCCATGAGACGAGGATTCATCCGCAGCTTCCTCAGCGGTTTCCTCATCGGTACCGCGATCGGCGCGCTCGCTATCTGGTTGTCCAGCCCAGAGCGTCGAGCCAGGTCGGTGGCCTGGCGGGAGCGAGCCAGCCAGTTGGCTCAGCGAACCCGAAGCCAGGGCGAGCAGATCGCCGCGCTGGCACGCGAGCGGCTCGCATCAGCGCGGGAGTTGCTCGAGACACGGTTCTCCGCAGGGGAGCAGTCGGCCAGCGCAGTGCGTTCAGCGGCGAGTGATGTAGCCGTCAACACGGAGAGTTAGCGAGCGATGTTGGACCGGTTGCGCACCGCCGTCAAATTCTTCACCTGGGGTCTCGCGCTCGGCCTGCTGTTCGCTCCCGCGAGTGGGCGAGAGTTGCGTCGCCGCATGCTCCGGTGGGCGATGGGCCGAGTCGAAGCGTGCGTGGCACGCGCTCGTGAACGGCTGACCGGCCAGCCGACCTGAGTACTCGTCGAGAGACGGAAGAGCAGTTCTCCGCTCCCACGCGGTGCAGGTGCTCCCGTGTGCTCTCTCACGGGAGCCCAAGCGACCTGCTGATCTTTTTTGACCTGCTGCCGCGCCCGAGGTCGGTGGGGCACAGCTCCATCCGGCGACCCCACGCGTCCTCGGCCGCGCGCTCAGCGCAGGCCCCTCTGCGGGCATTCCTCTGGTCAACCTGTCAGCGAGTGGGAGACTCGCCGCGCGCGAGTCACCTCCTGTTCGGCGCCCGGTACCAGGCTCGCTGTTCCTGGATAGGCTCCACCCCCACTCACCCCCTCCTGATCAGCTGCAGACAGCCGACTGGCGGCTTTGGTCGCTCGATCGCGGAGAGTCCGCGCGTCTTTACAACCGGTCTCCCCCTGGCACGCACCCTCAGCTGACCGGTGAGCGCGGACCGGCACGTCACTCCGGCTCGCTCGTCGACAGGTCCTTGCGGTGCTGCTCGCCGACTCGACACAGCGAGCAGCCCAGCGGCTTCTTGCACTGTGCGCGTCTCGAGAAGCATGCTGCCAGTCCACGACTGTCCAGAGAACAGAGACAGTGTGGTCGCGTAGACCCAGAGGCCGACAGGAAAGTCCCCGAGCTTCGCCACGCTGTGTTCCCCCAAGCGGCTGGTGTCGACCTGGCCTGGCTCATCCGGTATCGCCGGATGCACCGCAATTGTGGCTCCTGCGCCTCGTGCCCACCTCCCTGATCGCCACGTTGCACGAGCCGATCTCCGGCGAGATGGTCGAGATCACTGGGACCGTACACTGCGCAACACCGCTGCGAAGCGAGTACACCAGCCACCCCTGCGTGTCCTACCGCTCGGTGACCGATCGAGTCGTGCAACGGCACAACCGGAGGGAGAAGGGTGGCCGGCTTGTGGGGATCATCGCCCCAAAACGGGCAGCCTATCGCTTTCCATGGCGATGACAGCACCGGTCGCGTCGCCGTCGATCCCGTCGGTGCGGGGATCGACGGCTGCCAGCTCCTCGACCGATTCGAGCCGGTACAGAGTGGGGAGGGAGCGACGCTGCGCATCGCTGGGACGCCGTTTCGAGTCCACCTGGCCGAGAGGCGGACACTGGGATATCGCAAGGTCGACGAGGCGGTGCTCGTCGGGTATCCGGTGTCTGTTCTCGGCGTCCTGCAGGACGACGGCACCATCGGTCGTCCCCCGGAGGGCAGTCAGTTGCGTGAATTCCTGATCAGCGCCTGCTCCGAGGAAGAGCTCGCGACCAGCCTCCGTCGGCGGATCAACCGCGTCCTGGCCGGGGCGATCACGAGTTTCATCGTTGCAGGGATGTTCCTGATCGCACTGTTCGCGCACGCGGTCGCTGCAGTACGTTGATCCGACGGTAACTCGGAACAAGTCGGCATTCGTGCAGCGTTCGGTCGCAGAGGAGCATGGTCCGATCAGAATCCGGTTCGGTGACCGGCGGTCGCGCGTTCCGGTCGAGAGGCGCGCCTGCCCTGGCCGAGCGGTCGTGTCCCGCGTGACAGGCCCTTCCCACCCGTTCCGACAGGCTCCGGGAGGCGCTACCCAGTTCGACACGTCGTGCCACAAGACCAGCTCGCTCCAACCGGACTCGAGAACCGGGAGCGGCGAAGCTCGAGCCGCTGAGACCGGCCCGCTCGATGCCTGCCCGCGATCGCTCCACCGTTCCCGTCGGGCTCACGGCTGCGCCCCAGCGGGGGTACACGATGCGAGCCGCTCTTCCGGGACTCCCTGCGGTCACACGGACCGGGACGGCGCCTGCCGATCTCGCCGGCCACCAGCACGATTCTGGCACGCTGACGCCTACCGTGCCCCCAGGGAGCGCTCCGGTGCTGCGCAGCTTCGCCACGCGGGCGCACTCGCTCAGGCGACGGGCGATCTTCCGTGAGGAGAAGCGCCGCAACGCACATTCCCCTCTTGACAACGACCACTGTCCCTCCTAGGATGGAGACAGTTCGGTGAGCGGAACAGCTTTCGAGATACCGAACGAGGGTAGTGACGATGCCGGTACAGTCTCCAGCCGTCTGGCGGGCGGTGGCGAGCCTCGACTCCCTCGCACGAGCCGGCGATGGGTTGACGCTCAGCGAACTGGCCCGGGCGATCGGCGAGTCGAAGAGCACGCTGCATGCCGTCCTCGCCACCTTGGTCGAGGCCGGCCTGCTGGTTCGGGATCAGTCCAGCAAGCGGTATCGGCTGGGTCCCCACATCCTGGCGCTCGCCGGCGCCTACGCTCGTCAGAGCGACGTGATCCGCGCCTTCACGGAGGTGGCGCGTCCGCTCGCTCGCGAACTCGGCGAAACGATCCAGCTCGCCATCCTCCAGGGGCGTGAGGTGCTGTATATCGGCAAGCAGGAAGGCACCCAATGGGTTCGTTTGGCTTCGGAGGTCGGCACGCGCCTCCCAGCGCACGCGACGTCCCTCGGGAAGTGCCTTCTGGCCTGGCTGCCCGAGAACGAACTCGAGCGCCTTTTGGCCGAAGGACCATTGGTCGCCCTCACCCCGCGCACCATCACCGATCCAGAAGCGCTCCGAGCCGAACTGGCTCAGGTTCGCGCGCAGGGATTCGCCATCGATCGTGGCGAGACGCTCCCCGACGTTTGGTGCTTCGGTGCGCCGGTCCGCGACGCACACGGTATCGTCGTGGCTGCTCTCAGTATCTCGGTACCGGTGACCCGGATCAGCGGCGAGCGCGTCGCGGAACTCGTCAGAGCAGCCCGCGCGGCGGCCGACGACCTTTCCCGACAGCTCGGCTTCAGCCGGGTCGATGATCGAGCGCTCGATCGGATGGCGGTTCACAGTTCGAGGAGGAGGATTGCACCATGACGAGGAAACTCTCGCGTCGGCACTTTCTCGGCACCACGCTGGTGGCTGGCGGGAGCGCGTTACTCGCTGCCTGTGGCGGCCGTGAGGCGACACCTACCCCGGCTCCGGCGGCGGGGACGCCGGCCGCTGGCAAGCAGTTCGAGGGCGTCGAGGTCAACGTGATCACCTTCACGGGGCCACAAATCGCCGAGCCGTTGCAGCGCCGCGCGCCCGACTTCCAAGCGCTCACCGGAGCCAAGATCAACGTGATCACGGTTCCTTTCGCTGATCTCTACCAGAAGATCTTGACCGACTTCACGACCGGCACCAACAGTTATCACGTCATCGTCTTCGCCCCGCAGTGGATGGCTGACTACGTCGAGCCTGGCTATCTCGAGGACCTCACCCCGCGCATCGAAGCCGATGCTGCGCTGCAGTGGGACGATATCGCGCCCTTCTTCCGCAACTTCAGTGCCACCTACGGTGGCCGCATTTACACGATCCCGTTGGACGGCGACTTCCAAATGGTCTATTACCGGACCGACTTGCTCGAGGCCGAAGGGCTCAAGCCACCGGAGACCTGGGAGGACTATCTCGCGATCGCCCAGAAGTTCCACGGCAAGGA